>NZ_WWCX01000106.1:0-19806 GCF_009857655.1 Duganella vulcania | reverse complement strand
TGAACATTTGATATTTTAAGTATCAGCAGAACTAGTCTGCTGTGCACTTTCATCAAACGTCCACACTTATCGACTGTTAATTTTTAAAGAACTTTATTCGGTACTGCTTGCTGAAGAAGCGTTGTGTCCGTCAGCGAAGAGGCAAGATTATGAAGTGTTTCGTTTATCTCGTCAAGCCTGTTTTTTTCTCCGCTCTTCGCTGCATTTGCATGCTGCGTTTTGCGGGGAGGCGAACTATAGCAAGAGCAGCCGCAGCTTGCAAGAGTAAAATAGCGGCTTCTCCGATTTATAAGTCGCCCATATGTTTATTCCAACTATCCCTGCTACTAATAACGAGACACTGGCCGCCCTGCTGGACAAGGCCATCAACAATAAGACCAAGCCGCTGGGTAGCCTGGGCGTACTGGAGTCCCTGGCCAAGCAAATAGGCCTGATACAGAACACGCGCGACGTCGCGATCACGCAGCCGGCCATACTGGTGTTCGCCGCCGATCACGGTGTGGTCGCGGAAGGCATCTCCGCCTACCCGCAAGATGTGACTTGGCAGATGGTAGAGAACTTCCTGGCACGCGGCGCCGCCATCAATGTCTTTGCGACGCAAAACAACTGCGAACTGCGCGTCATCGATGCCGGCGTCAATCACGACTTCGGCCCGCGCGAAGGCCTGACTGATCGCAAGCTGGCACACGGCACGCAGAACTTCGCGCACGAACCAGCAATGAGCCGCGCCATCTGCGAGGCCGCACTGTCTGCCGGCATGGCCCTGGCCGCCGAATTGAACGGCAATGTGGTCGGCTTCGGCGAGATGGGTATCGGGAACACCACCACCGCAGCAGCGTTGATGCACAAACTCACAGGCATCCCGGCCGCCCAATGCGTCGGCGCCGGTACCGGCCTGTCAGCGGAAGGCGTGCTACATAAGCAGCGCGTGATCGAAGCGGCGGCGTCAAAGCACGACGTCACCGAACCACTGGACATACTGGCCACCTTCGGCGGGCTGGAAATCGCCATGATGGTCGGCGCCATGCTGAAAGCGGCCGAACTGCGTAAAGTACTGCTGATCGATGGCTTCATCGTCACCAGCGCACTGCTGGTCGCGGCCCGCCTGCAACCGGCGATCCTGGACTACTGCGTCTTCGCCCACTGCTCAAACGAAAACGGCCACCAGCAGATGCTGGCCGCGCTGGGTGCGAAGCCGCTGTTGAACCTGGGCCTGCGCCTGGGCGAAGGCACCGGCTGCGCACTGGCGCTGCCGCTGCTGCATGCGTCGGTCAACTTCCTGAACCAGATGGCCACCTTCGAATCGGCCCAGGTCAGCGAGAAGTCCGAGTAACGCGCCGTGCATCAGCTACGCCTGTTCTTCACCGCGCTGCAGTTCTTTACCCGCCTGCCGATTCCCGGCTGGGTGGGCTTCGATCCCGCCTGGCTGAATCAGGCGTCGCGCTATTTCCCGCTGGTCGGCGTTGTGGTGGCGGCCATCACCGCCGGCGTATACGCGCTGGCGGCGTGGATCCTGCCAGCCCCGGTCGCGGTGCTGCTGTCGACCGCCGCCGGCATCTACGCCACCGGGGCCTTCCATGAAGACGGCTTTGCCGATATGTGCGACGGCTTCGGCGGCGGCATGACGCCGGACCGCGTGCTGGAGATCATGAAGGATTCGCGCATCGGCGCATACGGCGCGATCGGCATCATCTGCCTGCTCGCCACCAAGTGCGCGGCGCTGTCGATGCTGCCTCCCCTCACGGCGATCGCCGCGTTGTTTGTCGCCCATCCGCTATCGCGCCTGATGGCAACCTCGCTGATCTGGCGACTCGACTACGCGCGTGCGGAAGGCAAGGCCAAACCGCTGGCGCAAAAAATGAGTGGCGCCGAATTTTCACTGGCCGCCGCCTCCACCGCCATTCCAGCGTTCGCGATGATCGCCTGCGGTTGGATCACATTGAGCGCGCTGGCAACCGGAGTCGCCGCCGGCGCCATCGCCACCGCCTGGCTGGCCCGCAAGTTCGTTCGCCGTATCGCGGGCTACACAGGCGACTGCCTCGGCGCCGTACAACAGCTCAGCGAAGCGGCGTTCTACCTGTGCGTATTGGCCAGCATGCGCCACGGCGCACTGCCTTGGTAACGCCATGCGCCTGATACTAGTCCGTCATCCGCAGCCGCTGGTTGCCACCGGCGTTTGCTACGGCCGCAGCGACCTCGCCGTATCAGAGGATCAGCTGGCGAGAACGCTGACGGCGCTGTCGGCCGCGCTGCCCCGCGGCCTGCCCTTATATAGCAGCCCACTGCAACGCTGCACCACGCTCGCAGCGGAGCTGGCGCCGCTGCTGCAATCACCGGCCCCACTGCTGGACGCCCGCATCGCCGAAATCGACTTCGGCGATTGGGAAATGCGTCCCTGGGACGACATCCCGCGCGCCGACATCGACGCCTGGGCCGCGGACCTGGTCAACTACCGCCCCGGCGGCGGCGAAAGTGTGCTGCAAATGGCCGGCCGCGTCGCCGCTTTCCATGCTGACCTCCAGCGCCAGCAACGCGATGCCATCATCATCTGCCATGCCGGCGCAATGCGCTTGCTGTCCGCCTGCCACACAGGCCTGGCGCCTGCCGCGATGGCGCTGCAGGCGGCGCGGCATCCGCATCAAATCGGCTACGGCGCCACGCTGATCCTGCAAAGCCAAACCTCCGGCCAATGACCTTCGGAGCGCAAACCCGTATAATGGCGGGGTTTTGGTGCCCGCGCGTCTGTCCAGATGCGCAGTTAAACGGGAAACACGAAGCTACTGGTCCACTAGACCAAGGCCCACGTGTGCTGCCCCCGCAACGGTAAGCAAGTGTCGCAGCGCATGCGCGACAGTCCTCCTCTGACAAACCACTGTGCTCCGCATGGGAAGGTGAGAAGGTCTAACTTGCCAGCCCGGATACCGGCCAAATCAGGTGGAAGTGAGCGAACGGGATGTGCGCGAACGGAAGGAGCCGGCGTTGGTATCGGCGCTCCGCTGCATGCATCGTCCGGTTTTCCGCTTCTGTTCAATCTGGCCCACGGGGACGTCGGCCGGTTGCTATTAACAGAAAAACTACATGATGAATCTTCGTATTTCCCGTCCGGCGGCCCTGACGTCGCTGGCACTGGCAATGGCCGCCTCCTACGCTCACGCAGAACCCATCGCCGGCACCGTGCTGGTCACCGCCACCCGCAGCGCCCAGCCACTGGCCGATGTGATCAGCGATAGCGTCACCATCAGCGCCGAGCAGATCGCCGAATCCGGCGCCGGCTCCATTGTCGACCTGCTGCAACGCCAGCGCGGCATCGAGATCGCCCGCACCGGCGGCCCAGGCACCAACTCCACCGTGTTTATCCGCGGCGCCAACAGCAACCAGAACGTGGTCCTGGTTGACGGCGTGCGTATCGGCTCGTCGACCACCGGCGCCGCCAACTGGAGCGCCCTGCCGCTGACCTCCATCGACCATATCGAGATCGTCTACGGCCCACTGAGCTCCCTGTACGGCGCCGACGCCATCGGCGGCGTGATCCAGATCTTCACCAAGAAGGGCATGGGCGCGCCAGCATTCACCGCCTTCGCGGGTTATGGCACCGACAACACCCGCGAGGGCGATGTTTCGGTCTCCGGCGCCACCGGCGGTGAACACAGCATCAGCTACGCAATCAGCGCAGGCAAGGAAAAGTCAGACGGCTTCTCGGCCACCCGCCCAACCATTGGCAAGTCCTACAACGCCGACAAGGATGGCTACGACCGCGAAAGCGCAGCGGCGCAATTCAGCCTGCGCCTGGCCGAAGGCCACGAAGTAGGCGCGATGCTCCTGCATAGCAAACTCGATTCGCAGTACGACTACGGCGCCGGGCCCTATGACGTGCGCTCGCACGCGAAGCTCGAAAATGCCTCCATCTACAGCAAGAACCAGATCCTGCCAACCTGGCAAAGCCTGGTGCAGTACTCGCAGGCCAAGGACGATGGCGCCAATTACAGCAGCGCCGATTCGTTCGGCTACTCGCAGGTCAACACCAAGCAAACCGACTTCACCTGGCAGAATGATGTGCAGATCGGCGCCGACGTGCTGCAACTGCTGTACGACCATCGCAAGGAAGAAGTGCAGACCAGCGGCTTCGCGCTGGACGCTTCGCAGCGCACCACCAACTCGCTGGCGGCCTCGTACAACGCCCGCCGCGGCGACAACCTGTTCAACGCCAGCGTGCGCCGCGATAAATCGGTCTATGGTGGGAAGAACACCGGCTCCATTGGCTATGGCTACACCTTCACGCAGGCGTTGCGCGCCACCGCCAGCTATGGCACCAGCTTCCGCGCACCAACCTTCAATGAACTGTACTACCCAGGCTACGGCAATGACAAAAATAAGCCGGAACTGGGCAAGAACGCCGAAATCGGTCTGCGCTACGACAACGGCACCACCGCGCTGAGCGCAAGCTACTACCACAACCGCCTGACCGACCTCCTGGTGAACACGACGCCATGCCCGTACGCCGGCAACTATTCCTACGGCTGCGCCTACAACGTCAACCACGCGCTGCTCGAAGGCCTGACCATGGCCGCCAACCAGCAGCTGGGCCGCTTCAACCTGTCCGCCAACATCGACCTGCAGGATCCAAAGGACGAAACCAGCGGCAAGCGCTTGCAGCGCCGCGCCAAAAAGCACGGCAACCTGATGGCAGACTACAGCGCCGGCGCCCTGAAGGCCGGTGTGGAGATCGAACTGTCCGGCGACCGCTACGAAGACACTGCCAATACCGTCCGCATGGGCGGCTATGGCCTGGTAAATCTGTACGCGACTTACCACTTCAACCGCGACTGGTCGGCGCTGGTCCGCTGGAACAATATCGGCGACAAACAGTACGACCTGGCGCGCAACTACACCACGCCGATGTCCAAGCTGTTTGCCGGCATCCGCTACGGCTACAAGTAAGCAGTAATGGTGTAACCTGCCGGGCGGGAAGCGCATCCGCCGAGCGCCCGGCAGCCTCTTTTTGAAAGCAGTGCATGCATTCTTTCTCCCGCAATCTGCGACAACGCGCCACCGTCACCCTGACGGTGCTGGTGCTGTTCGCGTTTGCCAGCCTGGTTTTTTCGGGCATGACCGGTTCGGTCTCGATTCCCCTCTCCGATATTCCCGCAGCAGTCAATGACCTGCTGCACGGCCAGACCAACACACTGGCCTCCACCCTGCTCGATCTGCGCGTGAGCCGCGCACTGACCGCCTTCGTCACCGGCGCGGCGCTATCGCTGACAGGCGTGATGATGCAGGCGCTGCTGCGCAACCCGCTGGCCGACCCTTATGTGTTGGGCATTTCCGCTGGCGCCTCCGTCGGCGCCTTGGCCGCGATGCTGTTCGGCTGCGCCATCTGGATGGTCGATGCCTCGGCCTTCGGCGGCGCCGTCGCCATTGCGATGATGTTGTACCTGCTGGCCCGGCGCGACCTGCGCGGCGGTACGGCCGGCGAAGGCGGCACCGCGCTGCTGCTGTTGACCGGCGTGATCCTGTCCTCCGCCTGCATGGCGCTGGTGACGCTGATGCTCTCCATTGCCCCCGAAAGCCGCTTGCGCAGCATGATCTTCTGGATGATCGGAGACCTGGCCGGCGCGCCATCGCGCGCGATGCCATGGATCGTCTTGGCCTGCGGCCTGGTATTCGCCGTGCGCAGCGCCCGCTCCATGAACGTGATGGCATTGCACGCCGAAGCCGCCGCCACGCTGGGCATCCGTGTCGGCGCGCTGCGCAAGGGTTTGTTCTTCGCTTCCGGCCTGCTGACCGCCAGCGCCGTCACCAGCGCCGGGAGCGTGGGATTCGTCGGCCTGATCGTGCCGCACGCCTGCCGCTTCGCCGTCGGCGCCGACCACCGCGTGCTGATCCCGGCGGCTACGCTGACCGGCGGCACCTTCCTGCTGCTGGCCGACACGCTGGCCCGCACCATCATCGCGCCGCAACAGTTGCCGGTGGGTGTGATCACCTCCCTGATAGGCGCACCGATCTTCCTGTATCAACTGCACCGGCTGCGCAAATGATGATCAGTACCCACGACCTCTCCCTGAAAATCGGCCAGCGCCAGCTGGTCGCGGACCTGAACTGGCGGGTGCGCGAAGGCGAATGCTGGAGCGTCATCGGCCGCAACGGCGCCGGCAAAAGCACTCTCTTGAAAACCCTGGCCGGCCTGCGCAACCCGGACGGCGGGTATGTCACCATCCAGAACCGCGCCCTGGCCGACTGGCCGCTGACCGAACTGGCGCGCCAGCGCGCCTTCCTGGCGCAAAGCCGCAGCGACGCCTTCGCCTACAGCGTGATTGAAACCGTGCTGTCGGCCCGCCACCCCTACCACGGCAATCGGTATTGGGAAGGCAGCGACGATCACGCCATCGCCCTGAAATCGCTGGAGGCTATGGAAGTGGCCGAACTGGCCGAGCGCGATGTACGCACCTTGTCCGGCGGTGAACGGCAGCGCGTCGCCATCGCCGCCATGCTGGCGCAGGACACGCCGCTGCTGCTGCTCGACGAACCTGCCAATGCGCTGGACCTGGCGCACCAGGTCAGCGTTATGAGCCTCCTGGCGCGCTTGTGCCGCGACCAGGGCAAGACCGCGGTGATGATCGGCCACGACCTGACGCTGGCGCACAGCGTCTCCACCCACGCGCTGCTGCTGAAGGGCGACGGCCGCTGGCTGGCCGGCACCACGGCGGAGGTGATGCGGGCCGATATCCTGGGCGACTACCTCGGGCATCCGATCGACATCATCCAGCATGGCAAGCGCAGTATCTTCATTCCCACGGAGGAGGACCCAGCATGACTCAACAAAATAACGACGGCATCGACGAGCAGACCGCAGCGCTGAACGAGCGCCATCGCGTTCGCATGGAGCGCAAGAAGGCCATCATCGACGCCAAGATCGCCGCCGCCGACAAAGAGATCGGCATCATCATCGTCAACACCGGCAACGGCAAGGGCAAAAGCTCCAGCGGCTTCGGCATGGTGATGCGCGCCATGGGCCACGGCATGAAGGTGGGCGTGGTCCAGTTCATCAAAGGCGCTATGCAGACCGGAGAAGAGCTGTTCCTGCGCCGCTTCCCGATGGAGGTCAGCTTCCATTCGATGGGAGAAGGCTATACCTGGGAAACCCAGAATCGCGAGCGCGATATCGAAAAGGCGCAGCTGGCATGGGAGCAGGCGAAGCGCTTCCTGGCCGATCCCGAAATCGGCCTGGTGCTGTTTGACGAACTCAATATCGCCCTGAAGTACCGCTACCTGGATGTGGACACCGTCATCAACGATCTGCTGGCCCGCCCGCCGATGCAGCATGTCGTCATCACCGGACGTGGCGCGCCGCCGGAGCTGATCGCCATCGCCGATACCGTCACCGAGATGGAAGTCGTCAAGCACGCATTTAAGGCAGGCATCGGCGCGCAACTAGGCACCGAGTGGTAATGGCTGCACATATCGACGTCAAGGCCGTGCTGGTGGCGGCCGTATCCTCCGGCCAGGGAAAGACCACGGTGACCGCAGCGCTGGCGCGCAAGCTGGTACGGCAGGGCAAGCGGGTACGCGTGTTCAAATGCGGCCCGGATTTCATCGACCCGATGCTGCTGGAACGCGCCAGCGGCGCGCCGGTGCGCTCATTGGACCTTTGGATGGTCGGCCATGAACTGTGCCGCAGCCAGCTGGCGCAGGCCGCCGCCGAAGCGGATGTGATCCTGATCGAAGGCGTCATGGGCCTGTACGACGGCACGCCGTCGTCCGCCGACCTGTCGCGCGAATTCGGCGTGCCGGTGATGGCGGTGATCGACGCCGGCGCCATGGCGCAAACCGCTGGCGCGCTGGTTCACGGCCTGCGCGACTATGGCCCGGTGGAGATGGCGGGCGTGATCGCCAACCGCGTCGCCAGCGAAGGCCACGCCAAGATGGTGGCGGCCTCCCTGCGAGACATCCCTCTGTTCGCAACCTTGCCGCGCCAGCCCAAGTCACTGCCCGAGCGCCACCTCGGCCTGGTGCTGCCCGGCGAAGTCGTCGACATCGAGCAGCTGCTCGACAATCTGGCGGACCAGCTGGTGTTCGACGAAGCGGCATGGGCGCGACTGCCGCCCGTACGCATCGAGATTCCGCCAGCCACGGAGCCGCAAGCACCGCTGCTTGCAGGGCAAAACATCGCGGTCGCGCGTGATCCGGCCTTCATGTTCATTTATCCAGCCAACCTGGATACCCTGCGCCAGCTGGGCGCGACGCTGACGTTCTTCTCGCCGCTGGCCAATGAGCCCGTGCCGCCGGAAGCGAACGCCGTCTATCTGCCGGGCGGTTATCCCGAGCTGCATGCGGAGGCGCTGTCGCAAGCAGCCATATGGCAAGCATCGATCCGCGCGGCCCACGCAGCCGGTATCCCCATCGTCGCAGAATGCGGCGGCATGATGGCACTGGCCGGCACCCTTGCCGACCAGGCAGGCGCAGTGTGGCCCATGGCAGGCGTGCTGCCCGGCGCGGTGGCGATGCAAGCACGCCTTGCGGGCCTCGGTTCGCAGGGACTGACGACGGAACACGGCGTCCTGCGCGGCCACACGTTCCATTACTCCAAGCTGGAGACAGCGGCGGAGCCAACGGCGTACACTATCAAACATCCATCCGCCGTTCAGGGTGAGGCCTGGTATCGCGTAGGCTCCCTGAAGGCGTCGTATTTTCACGCTTACTTTCCATCCAATCCGGCGGCCGCCGCCGCCCTGTTTTCAAGGAGCGCAGCATGACACGTACATTGGTTCTCGGGGGCGTACGCTCCGGTAAAAGCGGATATGCGGACCGCCTGGCGATCGAGTCGGGCAAGGAAGTCGTCTACATCGCCACGGCCTCCGCCGGCGACGCCGAAATGGCCACCCGCATAGCACATCATCGCGCCGGCCGGCCGAGCGAATGGACCACGGTGGAGGAGCCGCTGGCACTGGGCAACCAGTTGCTGCGCTGGTCCTCGCCGGAC
Organism: Duganella vulcania; assembly: GCF_009857655.1. Taxonomy (NCBI): domain Bacteria; kingdom Pseudomonadati; phylum Pseudomonadota; class Betaproteobacteria; order Burkholderiales; family Oxalobacteraceae; genus Duganella; species Duganella vulcania. The sequence continues at coordinate 10,829 of NZ_WWCX01000106.1, read as the reverse complement.
CGCCTGATCCTGGTCGACTGCCTGACGCTCTGGCTCAGCAACCTGCTGTTCAGCGGCGGCGAACAGTATCCGGACGTCGGCGAGATCACGCTGCCCGCGCTCTTCCACGAGCAGCAGGACATGCTGGCCAGCGCGCTGACCAAGTGCGCCAGCGACGTGGTGCTGGTATCGAACGAAGTCGGCATGGGAATCATGCCTTTCGGCGCGATCTCCCGCTGCTTCGTGGACGAACAGGGACGCCTGAACCAGGCAATGGCCGCCCTGTGCGACCGCGCGGTCTTCGTCGCCGCCGGCTTGCCGCTGGTGCTAAAAGGAGCGCCGTGCTGACAAGTTTAAGTTTTGGCGTCATCGCCTTGCTGATGGTGGCGGGCGTAGCGCTTGACCTGATGCTGGGCGAAACGCGCCGCTGGCATCCGCTGGTCGGATTCGGCAATCTGGCGATGGCGCTGGAGCGGCGTCTCAACCGCGGCGGCCAGCGCTTCTGGCGCGGCGTGTTGGCCTGGACACTGGCCGTGCTGCCGCTGACCGCCCTCGCCGCACTGCTGGTCCGGCTGATGGGTACCAACGGCTCGCTGCCGTGGATGGCCCACGCCATCATGCTTTACTTCTGCCTTGGCCTGCGCAGCCTGCGCGACCACAACCTGCCTATCGCCGACGCGCTGGCACAGAACGACCTCCCCAACGCCCGCCTGCTGACCGCCCGCATCGTCAGCCGCGACACCACCAGCGCCAGCGAAATCGAACTGACCAAAGCCAGCGCGGAATCCCTGCTTGAAAATGGTAACGACGCCGTCTTCGGCACCCTGTTCTGGTTCATCATCGCCGGTGGCCCCGGTGCGGTGATGTTCCGCATGGCGAATACGCTCGATGCGATGTGGGGCTATCGCACGGCGCGGCTGCTGCAATTCGGCTGCACCGCCGCCCGCGTCGACGACGCGCTTAACTACATCCCTGCGCGCCTGACCGCCCTCTCCTATGTGCTGCTGGCATCCGGCGTTCATGGCAAGCTGCGCGCCTGGCATTGCTGGCGCACGCAAGCCCCAGCCTGGAGCAGCCCGAATGCGGGACCGGTCATGTCCAGCGGTGCCGGCGCGCTTGGCGTGCAGCTTGGCGGCGCCGCCATCTACGACGGCGAAGTGGAGCACCGCCCGCCGCTGGGCGAAGGTCTGCCCGCCACCGGCACCGACATCAGCCGCGCATGGCGGCTGGTCGCTCGCACCACGGCGTTGTGGCTGGCCATCGCCTGCGCCGTCGCCATCTGGATGGGGTTCGCGCATGCTTGAACACGGCGGCAACCTGCGCGACGCCGCGCTGCGTTTCGGCCGCGACGACTGGCTGGACCTCTCGACCGGCATCAATCCCCATTGGTATCCCGCACCCGCGCTGCCGGGCAATGCGTGGCACCGCTTGCCCGAAGCCGATCCCGAACTGGCGCTGGCCGCTGCCGCCTACTACGGCGCGCCGCTGATGCTGCCGGTCGCCGGAACGCAGGCCGCGATCCAGGCGCTGCCCCGATTGCGCAAGCCCTCGCGTGTGACCGTGGCCGCACCGTCCTACGCAGAACACGCGCACCACTGGAACGACCACGGACACACGCTCACGCAAACGCCGTACGACGCGCTGGATGCGGCTGTCGCGAACAGCGACGTCATGGTGATCTGTAATCCAAACAATCCTACCGGCGCCACCGTCCCCGCCGCCCAGCTGCTGCAATGGGCAGACCAGTTGGCGGCACGTGGCGGATGGCTGGTGGCCGACGAAGCCTTCGGCGACACGGCGCAGCACAACAGCGTCGCGGCCCATAGCGGACGTCCCGGCCTGATCGTCCTGCGCTCGGTCGGGAAATTTTTCGGACTAGCCGGTATCCGGCTGGGATTTGTGGCCGCGCATTCCGACCTGCTGCGCGATCTGGCGGACCTGCTGGGCCCCTGGGCCGTCAGCGGCCCCGCCCAGCACATCGCCCTCGCCGCCCTGCGCGACAGGGCATGGCAAGAGCGCACGCTCAACCAGCTTCTGGCAAGCGGCGAACGCCTGCGCCAACTGCTTGCGGCGCACGACATCCGTTCGGCCGGCACCTCGCTATTCCAATGGTGGAGCGAGGACCGCGCAGAAGCCTTCTGGCAGCACATGGCGGAACGCGGCGTCTGGGTGCGGCTGTTCAAACAAGCCGCGCGCGGCATCCGGCTAGGCCTGCCGCCCGACGAAGAAGGTTGGCAACGGCTGGAGACAGCGCTAAACGAATGGACCAACCAGGAACACACGTGAACAAACCGACATGCAAACTACTGGCCGTCCTGACGGCGCTGGCGATGGCTGCCAACGCCGGCGCCGCCATCACCGTGCGCGACGACGACGGCAATGTCGTCACGTTGCAAAAGCCCGCTCAGCGCGTCATCGCCATGGCGCCGCACGTGACGGAGCTGCTGTACGCGGCCGGCGGCGGCGACAAGATCGTCGGCGCTGTCACCTACAGCGACTACCCGGAAGCGGCCAAAAAGCTCCCGCGCGTTGGCGACAATCGCCAGGTCGACATGGAACGCATCATCGCCATGAAGCCGGACCTGATCGTCATCTGGATGCACGGCTCCTCCGAACGCCAGATCGAAACGCTGCGCCAATTGAACATCCCGATGTTCCACAGCGAGCCGACAAAACTGGACGGCATCGCCGACAACGTGCAGCGCCTGGGCCAACTGATGGGCACCGAAAGCGTCGCGCAGCCCGCCGCTGCCGAAATCCGCCAGAAGTTCGCCGCGCTGGCCAAACAATATTCCAACCGTCCGCCGGTACGCATGTTCTATCAGGTGTGGGACAAGCCGCTCTACACGCTCAACGGCGTCTCCATCGTCAGCGACGCGATGCGCCTGTGCGGCGGCGTCAACATCTTCGCCGACCTGAAGGTGACGGCGCCGGTGGTCAGCAACGAAGCGGTACTGCAGGCCGATCCCGAGGCGATTTTCGGCACCAGCGAAAAGAACTACGGCGGCGTAAGCCTGTGGCGGCCCTACACGACAATGAAGGCGGTCCGCAACGACAACCTGTTCACGCTGGACGGCGAACTGCTGAACCGCGCCGGGCCGCGCATGGTCGCCGGCACCGCCGCCTTGTGCGAAAAACTGGAACTGGCGCGACAGCACCGGAAAAACTGATATGAGCTTTCCCTATTCGACCCTGATGGTTCAGGGCACCACCTCCGACGCCGGCAAGAGCACCATCGTTGCCGCCTTGTGCCGGCTGCTCAAGCGTCGTGGCGTGCGTGTGGCGCCATTCAAGCCGCAGAACATGGCCCTCAACAGCGCCGTGACGGCGGATGGCGGCGAAATCGGCCGCGCCCAGGCGCTGCAGGCCATAGCGGCTGGCGTGGCGCCGCATACCGACATGAACCCGGTGCTGCTCAAACCTTCGAGCGATATCGGCGCCCAGGTCATCATCCACGGTAAAGTGCGCGCCGAGATGAATGCGCGCGACTACCACCAATACAAGACCATCGCCATGCAGGCGGTGTTGGAATCGCACCAGCGCCTGCTGGCGCAGTATGACAGCGTGGTCGTCGAGGGCGCCGGCAGTCCGGCGGAGATCAACCTGCGCGACCGCGACATCGCCAACATGGGCTTCGCCGAGAAAGTCGACTGCCCGGTGATACTGGTGGCGGACATCGATCGTGGCGGCGTGTTCGCGCACATCGTCGGCACGCTGTCCTGTTTATCGGAGAGCGAGCGCGCCCGCACCATCGGCTTCGTCATCAACCGATTCCGTGGCGACATCAAGCTGCTGGAACCCGGCCTGGAATGGCTCGAACAGCAAACCGGCAAGCCGGTGCTGGCGGTGCTGCCTTATCTGCACGGACTGTTCCTCGACGCCGAAGACGCGGTCCAGCCGGTCCAGGCTTCGCGCGGCGCGTTCCGCGTGGTGGTCCCCAGCCTCCCGCGCATGAGCAACCACACGGACTTCGATGCCCTGCGCGCCCATCCAGACGTGGACCTGCATTTCGTGCGCCAGGGCGAACCAATTCCAGCGGCGGACCTGATCATCCTCCCCGGCAGCAAGAACACGCGCGGCGATCTCGATTGGCTACGTGCCCAAGGCTGGCCGGAGCAGATTGCCCGCCACCTGCGTTATGGCGGCAAGGTGATCGGCGTATGCGGCGGCTTCCAGATGCTGGGCCGCAGCGTGGCCGACCCGCTGGGCATCGAGGGCAAGCCAGGCACCTCCCCTGCACTTGGCCTGCTCGACATGAACACCGAAATGACGGCCGACAAACGGCTGGTGCAGGTACTGGGCGTATGCGCCTTCGACGAGAACCACGCCAGCGTCAGCGGCTACGAAATCCACATGGGCACCTCGACCGGCGATGCGCTCGATACGCCGGCCTTCATCATCGACGGCCGCCCCGAAGGCGCGCGATCGGCGGATGGACAGATCCTCGGCACCTACCTGCACGGCCTGTTCGACTCACCGCAGGCCAACGGTGCGCTGCTGCGCTGGGCCGGGCTGCACACGGAAAACACGGTGGACACCAGCGCGTTGCGCGAGGCCAGCCTGGATCGTATCGCGGACGCCGCCCAGCCGCTGTTGGACGCCCTGCTTGCGCTGCGAACAGAGGCATCCGCATGAATGCCACCAGCCCGCACGCCTTCACGCAGGCCGAAATCGAAGGCGTCTACCGCGCCATCCGCGAGCGGCGCGATGTTCGCCATTTCAAACCGGGTCCGCTGGAGCCGGGACAGTTGGAGCGCTTCATCGGCGCCGCCCACAATGGTCCCAGCGTCGGGTTGATGCAACCATGGCGCTTCATCCGCATCACCAATCCCGCGCTGCGCGCGCAGATACACCGGCACGTGAACGAAGAGCGCATCAAGACCGCAGAAGCTCTCGGCAAACGCGCCGAGGAATTCATGCAGCTCAAGGTGGAAGGCATACTGGCCTGCGCCGAGGTGCTGGTGGTCGGCCTGATCGACAAGCGGGATCAATACGTATTCGGCCGCCGCACCATGCCGGAAATGGACCTGGCCTCCGCCGCCTGCGCACTGCAGAACTTCTGGCTCGCCGCGCGCGCGGAAGGCATAGGCGCCGGCTGGGTATCGATGTTCGATCCACAGCATCTGCGCGACATCTGTGGCATGCCGGCCGGCAGCCAACCCATCGCCGTGCTATGCGTCGGCCAGGTGGACGAGTTCTATACCGCGCCGATGCTCGAGCTTGAGAAATGGGACCAGCGCCGACCGCTGTCCGCCGTCATGTTCGAGGACCGCTGGGACAATCCGGCTGGGGCGGATTAAGCCCCGGGGCACTCCTCGATCCTGCGGTTGCCGGGTCCCGGCAAGGTGCGCAGGCTGCGCTCCGTCGCGGCCGTGAACTCGTGCTTGAAGACGGTATTGACAAACCGCCAGTCGCAGCGCACCTCCTCATGGCTGGCGGTGACGATCATATAACCGCGCTTGCTGGTTTGCGCATAGTACAGTGGCTCGATCAAGTCCAGCATCATGCTCGCGACATCCTCCGGATCGCGGCCCGGATAGGCGCCCTCCATGCCCGGCGACGAAACCGACGCCGTCGCAAACTCCACGCCCACCTGGCGCCCCTGTGCGTCATGCAGGTCGCTGGCCCAGGCGTTGTGGGTATCGCCGGCCAGCACCACCATGTTCTTACGATGGCGCTGCATCATGGCGAACACCAGTTCGCGGTCGTTCTGGTAGCCGTCCCACGAATCCATATAGCAGGGCAGCGTCGGCGCGGTCAGCCAGCGCTTTTCCTTGCCGCTGACGCAGGAAGGATCGGCGGCGGCGCGTTTCTTCAGGGCGGAATAGTCGGTGCAATTGCACTCGCCCATGGCGACGGCGGTGGGATACTCCATGCGCGCCATCAGCACCTGCTGGCCCAACATCTGCCAGCGCGCCCTGGAATCCTGTACCTGCCGCTCCAGCCACGCCATCTGCTCGACGCCCATCATCTGCCGGCGTGGCGAACAGACGTCGTGCTTGTACTTCTCGACATCGAAGCGTTTATGTTCGTCGTAGTAGGAGGACATCATCAATTGCTGGTCACGGCCGATGAGGCGCGTATCCAGCATATGCAGCGACACCACCCCGCCGAAGTCGAACGAACGGTATATTTTTTCCGGCGCCGCAGGATCGGGCGCACGGATCGGCATCCATTCATGGTAGGCGGTCATGGCCGCCACCTTGCGCAAGGTGAAGGGGCCATATTCCGAAGCCTTGTGTTCGGCCGAGCCGTCGCGCCAGGTATCGTCGGCGAATTCGTGATCGTCCCACACGGCGATGAACGGCATCAAGGCATGCACCGCCTGCAGATCGGGGTCGGTGCGATACTGGGCGTAGCGGCGGCGGTAGTCCTCCAATCGCAGCAGCAGTTCGCGCGGCTCGGATACACGGCCAAGCGCCTCGGCATTGCCGCAGGCGTAGCCGTCGCTTTCGTACTCGTAGATATAGTCGCCGATGTGCAGTGCGGCGTCGATGTTGTCCTGGCGCGCGGCATCGGCGTAGACGTTGAAGTAACCGGATGGATAATTCGAACACGAGAACACCGCCAGCCGAACCTGGCGCGCGTCGCTGCGTGGCAGCGTCTTGGTGCGCCCCACGACCGACTTCACCGCGTCGACCGCGAACTGGTAATAGTAGACATGCCCCGGCAGCAGTCCCGCGGCATCCACCTTGACCGTGTAGTCCTTCTGCGCCGACGTCGTCACACTGCCCTGGGCTACCACTGCCTGCATGGACGGGTCGGTCGCCATCTGCCAGCGGACGGCGATGTCGCCGCTGTCGTTGCTGCGGCGCGGCGTCACGCGGGTCCACAAGATCACCCGGTCGATGAGCGGGTCGCCGCTGGCCACCCCATGATCGAAACCGGCCGGGGCGTCGTCGACGATGCTGGCCGCGGTGCTGCTGCAGCCGCCCAAACCCGCGCCCGCGCCCACACCCAGCAAAGCGGTGGCGCCCATCTGGCGGATAAACCCGCGACGACCAAAGAACAGCGACTTAGCGTCCATATCAACTCCATCGGCCATTTCGATGAGCGCCAAATTACGCCCGATTCGTGACCGCCTTATGACCTATGACCTCCACGTGGCTTTTGTGTGACAATCGTGTGCATGAATACATCCGCCGCCAAGAGCTACCTTCCGTGGGTGGTCGCAACCGCCCTGTTCATGGAGCAGCTGGACTCCACCATCGTCAACACGGCGATTCCCAGCATGGCAGCCAGTCTGCAAGTGACTCCCCTCAGTTTGAAAGCGGTCGTCACGAGCTACATCCTCAGCCTGGCGGTGTCGATCCCGATCAGCGGCTGGATGGCCGACCGCTTCGGCACCCGCCGCGTGTTCATGAGCGCAGTAGCGATATTCACCGTGGCGTCGGTGCTATGCGGGCTGTCGGTCAATTCGCCGATGCTGGTGGCGGCGCGGCTGCTGCAAGGCCTGGGCGCGGCGATGATGATGCCGGTCGGACGCCTGACCATCGTCCGCACCTTTCCCAAATCCGAACTGCTGGCGGCGATGAATTTCGTGATCATCCCGGCGTTGATCGGGCCCCTGCTCGGGCCGACGATCGGCGGCTTGATCGTGCACTGGCTCACATGGCGCGACATCTTCTTCGTCAACGTGCCAGTGGGCGCGATGGCGATCTTCCTGGCCCATCGCTATATGCCGGACTATCATGGTGACGATGCACGTCCGCTGGATATCGTCGGTCTCGTATTGTTCGGCACCGGCGTGGCGCTGCTGTCATGGCTGCTGGAGATCTTCGGCGAGCACCAGATCGATATCACTTCCGCCACGGTGCTGCTGTTCATCGCCTGCAGCCTGTTGGCGGCCTATGTGTGGCACGCCAAGGATGCGGCCTTCCCCTTGCTGCGACTGGCGCTGTTCAAGATACGCACCTTCCGCGTGTCCGTGATGGGAGGTTTCATCACGCGTATCGGAGTCGGCGGACTGCCCTTCCTGCTACCGCTGCTGTATCAACTTGGATTGGGACTGCCGGCATGGCAATCGGGACTGCTGATGATGCCGTCCGCCGCCGCGGCAATGGGCATGAAGTTCATCTCGGTGCGGGTGCTGGGCCGCTTCGGCTATCGCCAGGTCCTCACCGTCAACACGGTGTTGATCGGATTGACCATCAGCCTGTATTCGTTCGTCCAGCAAGGGACGCCGTTATATGTGATCGTGATGATCAGCCTGTGCCTGGGCTTCTTCAATTCGCTGCAGTTCTCCGCCATGAACAGCATCGCCTACGCCGACGTGGATAGCGCCGACACCAGCATGGCCAGCACCATGGCCAGCTCGATGCAGCAGCTGTCGATGAGCTTCGGGCTGGCGACAGGTTCACTGATTACCGGCTGGTTCCTGGGCGGCCTGCCGCAATCGAACCGTGTCGCGCTCACCGGCGCCCTCCATCACGCCTTCCTGACGCTGGCGGTGCTCACCATCCTGTCCTCGCTGACCTTCTGGTCGTTGCGCAAGGAGGATGGCGAGAGCATCAGCAAAGGCAGCAATCCCGCCTGAAGATGGGCGGGCCTCAGCGAACCGCCCCTTGCATCAAAACGCCGTCAGCGCTTTGGTGAACTTGATCAGCCAAAGACGGCTTGGACGCTCACGGTCCTCGCCGCGCGCGACACGGATCGTGTTCGCGGCATTGCACCCCGCTGCGCTACTGGTGACGATCGTGCCAGCCGCATCGACTGTGCACTTGGTGACATCGGCGTCTTCAATCGCCACGCCGGCTGCGTTGAAGATCTTGGTCTTCAGGCCGAAGTCGTTGTCGTTCGCCAGTGCGAGCGTATTACCGTCGACGATAGTCAGGCCTTCGGCTTTCTCCGCCTGCCAGCCGATCGCGTTCAAGTCCAGCAGCAGGGTTTTCTTCAACGCCGTCACCGTTTTCCAATCGGCGCCGTTGACCGCCACGCCGCCCATGCTGCTCTTCTCCAGGTCCGACGTCTTGGCGTTGTAGGACGCGCCGGCGATGTCGGTCGCCGCACCTATCTCCACCAGCATCAACTTGTTGAACACTTTGCCGTTTGGTGCGGCGCCCTGTTCGATCACGATGAATTTGCCATTGCCCAAAGCGACCAGCTCACCCAACTTGGCGTTGCCGGTGCGGCCGTCCTGGTAATCGGCGGCATCGAGCGGGTATGCGTACATCTTGCCAGAGGTGCCGGTGACCGGATCGAATTCCACCCAGCGCGTGAAGCGCGCGTAGCGTTCGACCGCTTCGTTCTTGCCGGTCACCGAGTAGGCCGCAGTGCCGTCGGTGAGTGGGCTTTGCAGGAAGCCATGCAGCTTGTCGGTGCTGGTGTCCAGCGCCAGGCCTTCCATGCCGCGATTGGCGCGGCGCTTCTGGAAGATATCCGGCAGGCCGCTGCCCGGCGCGTACTTGCTGAGGATGATGCCGGTGGCTGGATCGACCTTGATGATGAACGGGCCGTATTCGTCGGAGATCCACAGCACGTTGCGCTTCTTGTCGACGACGATCGCTTCGGTATCCAGGCCTCCAGCGTTGAAGGTGGCCTTGCTGGAGGCGTCGTACTTCATTGTGTCGACCACCGGCAGCTCGGCCGAGTTGCCCAATGCGCCAGGTGCCACCGGCAGGCCGGATGCGTTGACCGCAGCCGATACCTTGATCGGCGTCGACGACGTCAGCACAGCGCCGGTTTTACCGACGGTGATCACGCCGAACGACGGCGCGAAGCTCGGCGACGGGAAGATCTTGGCGCCGGTGACTCCACTGCCGGTCAATGCCGGCAGATTCGGGCCGTCGCCGTTCGGACCACGGTCGGTCAGGCCATAGAATTCCAGGTCGCCGTTGGCATTGGTACCCTTGAAGGACAGCGACGAACCGTATGATGGCAGGAAGCCTTGCGGGAACTCTTCCTTGACCTTGGCGTTACTGCCTTCGTACGGCACATAGTAACTGGCCGCAGCCTGCACCTGATAACGCGTGACGTTGACGGCGACTGCGCCCAACGGCGTGTTCTGCGTGAAGGACTCCGCCACCGGCGTGCCCACCTTGGAGGCCAGCGTATCTTCAAAGTGCTCGCGCACCAGCGCGCGGCGGCTATCGTCGATGGTGCGGACGGCGTACTTTGCGCCGGCGGCGGTCAGGTTGGCGCTCATCGCGGTGTTGAAGGCGGCAGCGTCCAACGAGAAGTCGGCGCTCTTGGCGGCCAAAGCGGTTTTGACATCGGCGACGATCTTGATGCCGTTCGATGGGTCGCTGTCTTCATCGAGCAGCTGCAGGGCCAGCAGGCGGTTGACCACCTTAGTATCTTTAACGTCGGTCACGCCGGCCAACTGCAAAGGCGTGATGGTGGCGGCACATGGCGCGCTGCCCAGCGCGACGCCGCCTATGCTGAAGCTGACGGTATCGCCAGCGTAGCAGGTGAACTCCCCCTTGGCCGAAGTGCTGGCTTTCGCGGCGGTGCCGGCGACATAGTCCAGGTTCTCCACCGCGCCGTCCAGGAACACGCCGGTCATCGGCGTTTTGGCTGGCGCAGGCGTATCGCTACCACCGCAGCCGGCCAGCACGGAGAACACCGCCAGCGAAATCAGGGAAAAGTTTTTCATGCTTTGCTTGCCTCGATTGAAAAAGAAGCAAGTTTAGCTACCGTGCGTTACATGGATGTGACAGACGCAAAAAACCCCCACCTGCACAGAGCGCGATCTTGAGCGCGTTCTGGCTGGTGGGGGTTTTTCTATATAACTAGCCTGACGATAACCTACTTTCACACTGGTTGCAGCACTATCATCGGCGCAGAGTTGTTTCACGGTCCTGTTCGGGATGGGAAGGGGTGGGACCAACTTGCTATGGTCATCAGGCATT
>NZ_WWCX01000105.1:0-20802 GCF_009857655.1 Duganella vulcania | reverse complement strand
CACCGTTTGAAATAAGCAGCCCGCTACTAACCAACCATCTGGAAGCGCTAAAGCATCCCAGCGGTCCAGAATCATGCGGTTGTTATAGTTTGCGATTATGTCCGAGCGAAATTTTTCTTGCATAAATATTTCAGAAGATAGCCCAATCTAGAGCATGTATGTCCGGTCTTGGCTGCGGAATCAGTCATTGGACACCTTAGAAACCATGCACGGAAAATCGTTTTTCAGGGTGGCAGTTCCATTTCTTATTCTATACCGCACAATTAAATACCACGGAAATCCTAAAATCCATAGAAAAGCGATGGCGAAAAATAAGATAGCTGGTTTATAGGATATTCCCGAACGGTACTTTTGCAACTCCATCTTCGAAGAATCAATCGCGGCCCATAGAGAAGTAACAATAATCATGAAGGCAACAATATTATATCCAGAAAACGCTGTGGCAACCATGCAAAATAATATCAGTCCGATTGCAAATAAAATTGCTAGCCAAGGTTTCATGCACTACTCCAATTATCGAATACCTAAAAAATCCCCGAATAATTATCTCATGAATGTTTCTTTGTTACCAATTGCGACGTCATCGCCGCCTAAAGTCGCATGCCAAGCCATATTACAGCCTCTGTCGTGCCAGATATTGCCGAGCTCAACATTCGCCCAAACACGCCCGGTGGACGACTGCGATTTTTCGCCACATCATGATGTTCTTGCTCCTCATTGAGAATGCTAGATATTGCCGAAACGGCGTCAGCATCTTCAACTAAGAGTTCTGTCTGATGACGTAGATGGCGCAGCACGGTTCTTTCAACGGCAATTGTCGTAAGCGATATTGCATTCGCACCAAGTAATCCAGTTCCGATTCCCAGCGCATAACCTCCCACAGCACACAGCCAATAGCTCTTACAACGTTTCAGCCCTCGCCGCTGGAGCTCGTTATAAAAAGCGGCTCTGTGCTTCTCTTCATCGGCTTTGAATGTTAGTAGCTCAGGCAGCAGAAACCTCGCGGTAAAACGCGCCATAAAAATTTGACCGGAATAGATGCTGACAGCTCCGTGCTCTCCAGCATGGTTCACTTTCAATATTCGCCCAGCCAAGTTAGTGGCACTCATCAACGCCAAAGTCCTTCCATTAAAAATGACCGACGGCTACTGGCCGACAGCGGCATCAGAGCATAACTGATCGTCACGTAGAAAAGTTCACACATTGTCACCTCCCCCATGCCCTTGGCGAAGAGCCGGGTATAATTATTTTCTTGCCACTATTGATTCCATCGAGGTGCACTATGACAGGGAAGAGCTTGAACTCCAAAGTTGATGCATACGTCAGCAAACCGGGCAAATGGCAGGAGGCATACAAGAAACTGCGCGCCATCGCCGTCGAGTGCGACATGACCGAGGATTTCAAGTGGGGCCATCCTTGCTATACGCTCGACGACCAGAACATCGTGTTAATCCACGGCTTCAAGGAATACTGCGCGCTGCTGTTTTTCAAGGGCGCCCTGATGCAGGACCCGAAGGGCATCCTGGTCCAGCAGACCAAGAACGTGCAGGCCGGTCGCCAGATCCGCTTCACCAGCGCGGAAGAAATCGCCAAGATGGCGTCGACGTTAAAGAGCTACATCCGCGAGGCCATCAAGGTCGAGCAGTCCGGCGCACAGGTGGAGTTCAAGGAGACCGCCGAATTCGACATGCCGGAGGAATTCCTGGCCAAATTGGAGGAGTCCCCTGCCCTGCAGGAAGCCTTCGCCGGCCTGACGCCGGGCCGCCAGCGCGGCTACCTGCTACACTTCTCGTCCGCCAAGCAAGCCAAGACGCGCGCAGCGCGGGTGGAGAAGTGCATCCCGCACATCCTCAAAGGCAAGGGCCTCGACGACTGACCGCAGCACTGATTATGAAAACCATAGCCATCATCGGCGGCGGCATCACCGGCGTCACTACGGCTTACGCGCTTGCCAAACGCGGCTTCGCTGTAACGCTGCTGGAACGCCATCGCTACGCGGCGATGGAGACGTCGTTCGCCAATGGCGGCCAGCTGTCCGCCTCCAATGCCGAGGCGTGGAATCATAGGGACACCGTCGTCAAGGGCATGAAATGGATGCTGAGGAACGACGCGCCGCTGCTGGTCAATCCGAAACCCAGCTGGCATAAGCTGTCGTGGTTCGCGCAGTTCATCGCCGCCATTCCCCACTATCGCGACAACACCATCGCCACCGCCAAACTGGCCGTGGCCGCGCGCCGGCATCTCTTCAGTTGGGCCGAAGAAGAAAGCATAGACTTCGACCTCAAGCGCGAAGGCATCCTGCACATCCACCGCGACCGCGCCGACTTCGAACACGCGGCCGGGGTCTCGAAGCTGCTGGCGCAAGGCGGCCTGCCGCGCCGCGCCGTCACGCCGGACGAGATGCGCGCCATCGAACCCACATTGACCGGCCAGTTCTACGGCGGCCATTTCACCGAGAGCGACAGCTCCGGCGATATCCACAAGTTCACCACCGGCCTGGCGCAAGCGGCGCAGCGCCTGGGCGTGGACCTGCGCTTCAACCAGCACGTGACCAAGGTCCGCGCCGATGCCGCCGGCGCGCACATCACCGTCACGCACGGCGATAACGCCGACACCCAACGCTACGACGCGGTGGTGGTCTGCGCCGGCACCGCCAGCCGCGAGATCGCGGCCATGCTGGGCGACCGTGTCAACGTCTACCCGGTCAAGGGCTACTCGATCACCGTCCACCTGAACGACGCCGCCAGCCAGGCCGCCGCGCCCAACGTCAGCCTGGTGGACGACGCCACCAAGCTGGTCGCCAGCCGCCTCGGTGCAGACCGCCTGCGCGTGGCCGGCACGGCGGAGTTCAACGGCTACAACCGCGACATCCGCGCCGACCGCATCGCGCCGCTGCTCGACTGGGTGCAGCAGTGCTTCCCCGGCGTCTCCACGCGCGAGGCGACGCCTTGGGCCGGCCTGCGGCCGATGATGCCCAACCTGGTGCCGCGCGTGGGCCGCGGCAAGGCGCCCACGGTGTTCTACAACACCGGCCACGGCCACCTGGGCTGGACTTTATCGGCCGCCACGGCCGACCTCATCGCCGAATCGGTGCTGGCCGCACTGGGCGCGCCAAAGCTATCGGTTAGCCAACGTACCGCGCAAGGCTTGAAAATGGCGTAAACTGCCACCATATCGAGCCTGTCCCTACAAGGAGATCTGACATGACGGCAAAATCTTTCGCACGTATGACCCTGCTGGCCAGTGCCCTGGCGCTGGCGGTGCCGGCGTTTGCGGCCGAACCCACGATACACGATGTTTATGTAGCCGCAGAAGCAGGCAAGTACACCGACGCACAAGCGCTGATGGACCAGGTCCTGAAAGCCCACCCGAACAGCGCCACCGCGCACTTCGTGGAAGCCGAACTGCTGGCCAAGCAAGGCAAGTTCGCCGCCGCACAGGGCGAGCTGGCCACGGCCGAACGCCTGTCGCCCGGCCTGCCGAAGGTGAATCCAAGCGCGCTCGCGAAACTGCGCACGCTGCTGGCCGATGGTCAGAAGCCGCGCGCCAACTACTCGCAGCAGCAACCGGCGCGCAGCAACGCTGGCTACAGCAATGGCAACTACGGCGCACCGCAGAGCAGCGGCATCCCCTGGGGCACGATCCTGATCCTGGGTGGCGGCCTGCTGGGCTTCATCTGGCTGGCGTCGCGCTTCATGTCGCGCCGTAACCAGCAGACCGACAACTACAACAACCCGGCCGGCTTCAATCCCGGCGGCGGCGCGGCTCCCGGCTATGCACCCGGCGCCTATCCGCAACAGGGCTATCCGCAGCCAGGCTATGGCCAGCCGCAAGGTAGCGGCATGGGCTCGCGCATCATGGGCGGCCTGGCGACCGGCGCTGCGGTGGGCGCGGGCATCGTGGCCGGCGAGGCGATCGCCCGCCAGTTCACCGGCGGCAGTCACGACTCCGGCAGCCGCGACCAGCCACGCAACGACATCGTCTACGACGATCCGTCACGCGATGAACTGCTGCGCCGCGACGACATGGGCGGCAACGACTTCGGCGTCAGCGGCGGCTGGGACGACGGCGGCAGCAGCGGCGGCGACAGCGGCGGCGGTGGCGGCGACTGGGACTAATCCCACCTCACGGGGCGCGGCGTTCGCCCGCCCCGGCAGCTTCCATCGCAAGATCCCAATACGGCGGATCGCCGAAATACTCCTTCAAATGACGTATCAGCAGCTGGGCCTTGGCCTGGTTGGAACGGCCCGGCATGTGCACCGCGTGCACCGCCGACTCGTTGGGCCCGCGCCTGCCTGACGCGCCGTCCCGCCGCACCGGCGCCATCGGGAACACCGGCACCAGCTGGCCCGCGACGATGGCATCGCTCACCAGCCAGTTCGCCAGATGCACCAGGCCGGCGCCGCCGATGGCCGCGTGCAGCAATGAATCGGTATCGTCGCAGCGCAGCTTGCCCTTGACGGCCAACGGCTGGTTCTGGTTCACGCCATCGAAACGCCACCAGCCGCGCGGCGCGGCACGCCCTGTCACGGTCAGGCATTGATGGTTGAGCAGGTCCATCGGCGTTGTCGGCCAGCCGTGGCGCTCCAGATAGGCCGGGCTGGCGCTGACCACGCGCTCCTGCACCGCCAGCCGCGTCGCCACCAAGCCGCTGTCGGGCAGCACGCCGGCGCGCACCGCCACGTCCACCCGGCGCGCGGACAGGTCGACGATATCGTCGCTGACGTGCAGCTCCACCTCCAGCAGCGGGCAATGCTGCAGAAAATCGGCGATGGCCGGCGCCACATGCAGCCGCCCGAACGCGGCCGGCGCCGTCACGGTCAACAGGCCGCGCGGTTCGCTGTCGAGCTCCTGCACGGCGGCCTTGCCTTCGGCCAGCTCGGCCAGGATGTTGCGCGCGCGCGGCAGGAAGCGTTCGCCCGCGTCGGTCAGCAGCATCTGCCGCGAACTGCGCAACAGCAGGCGCGAGCCCACGTCGGCCTCCAGCGCGTCGAGCTTGCGCGACACCGACGACACCGCCATCTTCAACTCTGCCGCCGCGCGGGACAGACTGCCGTGCTCCACCACCGCCAACAAGCACCTCAACCCTTCAATCATCACACTCTCCCCGCTTTGCGAACTACGCAAAATTACTTTGCATTAATCCATATTGTGCCATTTTTTGCAAAGATGCATACTGCGTTTAGTAAATTCAACAAAAGGAACAATAATGCAACTGATCAAAAAATTGACCCCACTTGCCGCCGCCCTGGCCTTCGCCGCCAGCGCCCCCGCTTTTGCCGCCGCGCCGATGGCCGGCACCAACGCACCCGGCTTCTTCCGCGTCATGCTGGGCGACTTTGAAGTGACCGCCATCAGCGACGGCACCGTCGATCTGCCGATGGACAAACTGCTGCAACAGCCGCAGGCCAAGACCGACCAGGAACTGGCGCGCGCCTACCTGGCCACTCCTCTGGAAACCTCGGTGACCGGCTACCTGGTCAACACCGGCACCAAGCTGGTGCTGATCGACACCGGCGCCGGCAATCTGTTCGGCCCGACCCTGGGCAAGTTGCTGGCCAACCTGAAAGCCTCGGGCTATCAGCCGGAGCAGGTCGACGAGGTGCTGATCACCCACATGCACCCGGACCACGTCGGCGGCCTCGCGGCCAACGGCCAGGCGGCCTTCCCCAACGCCACCGTGCGCGCCGACCGTCATGACGCCGACTACTGGCTCAGCCAGGCCAATATGGACAAGGCGCCGGCCGACAGCAAGGGCTTCTTCCAGGGCGCGATGGCGTCGGTGGGTCCATACGCCGCCAGCCAGCACCTGAAGCCGTTCGACGGCGCCACCGAGATCACGCCGGGCATCCGCGCGGTCACCAGCTACGGCCACACGCCGGGCCACATCAGCTATCTGGTGGAAAGCAAGGGCAAGAAGCTGCTGGTGGTGGGTGACCTGATCCACGCCGGCGCGGTGCAGTTCGACCATCCCGAAGTGACCATCGGTTTCGACAGCGATCCAAAGGCCGCCGCAGCCGCCCGCCGCCAGCTCTTCACCGCCGCCGCCAAGGACGGCACGCTGATCGGCGCGGCCCACCTGCCCTTCCCCGGCCTGGGACACCTGCGCAGCAACGGCAAGGCCTATCAGTGGGTGGCGACCAACTACACCCAGTTGCGTTAAAGTAGGAGCCATGGAATTGAGCCACACCCCTCGCCCCATCAACGTACTAGTCGTTGACGACCACCCCTTGCTGCGCATGGGGTTGGGCGAAGCCATCGCCAGCCAGGACGATATGTGCGTGGTGGGCGAGGCCTGCAACGGCCAGGACGCGGTCCAACAGTACGAGGCGCTGCGGCCGGATGTCGTCATCATGGACATCGTCATGCCCGGCATGTGCGGCGTCACCGCGCTGGAGGCGATACGCGCGGCGCATCCGTCCGCGCGCATCGTCATGCTCACCACCTACAAGGGCGACGTGCAGATCCTGCGCGCCGTCCAGGGCGGCGCCGCCGGCTTTTTGTTGAAGAGCACCTTGCGCAAGGATTTGCTCGATACGATACGCGGCGTGCACCAGGGGCAGCGCCGCATCCCGCCGGAGATCGCGATGGAACTGGCCCAGCACATGGGCCAAGGGCCGTTGAGCGCGCGCGAGACGGAGGTGCTGAGCCACGCGGCCAACGGCCAGTCCAACAGGCGCATCGCCGAGCAGCTGTCGATCTCGGAAGAGACGGTGAAGGCGCACATGAAGAATGTGCTGGCCAAGCTGGCCGCGAACGATCGCACCCACGCGGTGACGATCGCCCTCAAGCGCGGCATCATGTCGATCTGATTGGCGCGATCTAATCGGTGGCCGTGCAGGCCAGCCAAAGCAGCAGCGCGCAAGGCAGCAGCAGGCCGTTGAACCCGGCCTGCATGAAGGCCAGCGCCCCGCTGATGCATCCCACCGCGAACGCCACCACCGGCCAGGCGAGCTTCTTCAGCCGCGCCCGCGCTTCGGCGTCGCCGCGCAGCGTGTCCACCAGGTCGATCACCAGCTGCGTCACGTTGCCGGTCATGACCGTGGTGGCGGCCACCTTCCCCAACAACAGCTTGCCGTAGGCGTTCTGCACCGCCATCGCGGCGGCGCACAGCATGCCGGTCAACAGTGTCAGCGGCGCCTCGGGCGCTTCGATGGGCGCTCCCGCCCACGCGCTGGCGACGCTGCCCGACATCAGTGCCATCTGCAGCAGGAAGCTGTTGCGCAGCTGGCGGGTGCCGGCGCGTTCCCAGCGCAGTATCAGCAGCCGCGCCAGCGCCACCGCCAGCACGAACACCGGGAACACCAGCAACTTGAGCCAGATATCCTGCGCCGGCCGCGCCATCGCGCGGCCGAGCAGCACGAAGTTGCCGGTGACGTGGGCCGTGAACAATCCGAACAGGCCGATGAAGCCCAGCGTATCGACATAACCGGCCAGGAAGCCCAAGGTCATGCTTTGTTTGTTATCGCCGCGCTGCATCAGGCTTCCTTCTTCTGGATGTCGTGCCAGGCCACCAGCAGGAATGCGCCGGCCAGGCCGAGGTGCTCGAAGAAACCGTTGGCCATCATGAAGCGCTCCGGCCCCGCGATTTCCCAGAAACGGTTGGCGACAAAGGTGGCCATCAAGGTGAACGCGGCCAGGTAGCCAGCGCCCAGCCAGCGGTAGCAGCCGGTCAGGATCATCAGCGACGCACCCAATTCGCCGGCGATCACCAGCGCGGCCATCGGGCCGGCCGGCGACAGGCCGAAGTGATGCATCTCGCCGATGGCCGACTGGAAGTCCATTAGCTTGTTGATGCCGCCTTGCAGATAGGCGGCGCAGATCAACAACAGGCAGATCCAGCGCAGCCAGGGCGCACGCAGTGGTTTGAACAGCGCCTCCATCACACCGCCCAGCAGGCGCAACCCAGCGCGCCCCAGAAGCTCTTCAGGTCCGACGTGGGCAGCTTGCTGGCCCACGCGCTGGCGTGCTGGTGTCCGTGGACGTTGCACTGGTTGGCGCAGCCGCACGCGGCCTGCTGCTGGCGCAGTTGCTGTTGCTGGCGCTTGCGCTGCTCCAGTTCCTTCAGCGCGGCGCGGTTGTTGCCGATCTGCTCACCCCAGCCGGCGTAGCCGCCAAAGCGGCGCACCGGCGACCAATCCGGCATGGCCGGCGGCGGCGCCTCGTCATGGCTGGCGAATTCGCCCGCCGCGTAGACGATCTTGCCGCCGACGATGGTCAGGCGCGACGTCATGTCGGCGATCTCGCTTTCGGCGCAGGCGTAGAAGTCCTTGTCCGGCACGATCAGGTCGGCCAGCTGGCCCGCTTCGATGCGGCCCTTCTTGCCCACCTCATTCGAGAACCAGGTGGTGTTCTCGGTCCACATGCGCAGCGCGGTCTCGCGGTCCAGGCAATTGGCGCGCGGGTACATCTGCATGCCGCCCACGGTCTTGCCGGTGATGAGCCACGACAGCGATACCCACGGGTTGTACGAGGCCACGCGGGTGGCGTCGGTGCCGGCCGAGACCTTCACGCCCGCCTCCAGAATCTTCTTGACCGGCGGCGTGGCCTCGGCCGCGCCGTGGCCATAGCGTTCGACGAAGTACTCGCCCTGGTAGGCCATGCGGTGCTGCACGGCGACGCCGCCGCCCAGCGCGGCGATACGGTCGATCGACTGGTCGGAGATGGTCTCCGCGTGGTCGAAGAACCAGTTCAGTCCCGTCAGCGGAATCTCCTGATTGACGCGCTCGAACACGTCCAGCGCACGGCTGATGGTTTCGTCGTAGGTCGCGTGCATGCGCCACGGCCAGCGGTTCTGCGCCAGCACGCGCACCACGCCTTCCAGGTCGTCCTCCATCGTCTCCGGCATGTCGGGACGCGGCTGGCGGAAGTCCTCGAAGTCGGCCGCCGAGAAGGTCAGCATCTCGCCGGCGCCGTTGTGGCGGAAGTAGTCGTCGCCCTGCTGGTACTTGACGCTCTGCGTCCAGTTCAGGAAGTCTTCCTTCTCGTGCGCCGGCTTTTGCGTGAACAGGTTGTAGGCCAGGCGTATCGTCAGCTGCTTGGCGTCCGACAGCTGCTGGATCACCTGGTAGTCCTCGGGATAGTTCTGGAAGCCGCCACCGGCGTCGATGGCGCCGGTCACGCCGAGGCGATTGAGTTCGCGCATGAAGTGGCGCGTCGAGTTGACCTGGTATTCCAATGGCAGCTTGGGGCCCTTCGACAGCGTCTGGTACAGGATGGCCGCATTCGGCTTGGCCAGCAGCAGGCCGGTGGGATTGCCGGCGCCGTCGCGCAGGATCTGGCCACCGTGCGGCTCGGGCGTGTCCTTGGTGTAGCCGACAGCGCGCAGCGCGGCCCCGTTGAGCAGCGCGCGGTCATACAGGTGCAGGATGAACACCGGCGTATCCGGCGCCACCGCGTTCAGCTCCTCGATGGTCGGGAGGCGCTTCTCGGCAAATTGATGTTCGGTGAAGCCGCCCACCACGCGCACCCATTGCGGCGCCGGCGTGATCGCCACCTGCGCCTTCAGCATGCCCATCGCGTCGGCTAGGCTGCGCACGCCGTCCCAGCGCAGCTCCAGGTTGAAATTCAGGCCGCCGCGGATGATGTGGCAATGGTTGTCGATCAGGCCTGGCAGCACGCGCTTGCCTTGCAGGTCGATGATCTTGGTCTGCGGACCGGCCAGCGCCATGATCTCGTCGGCGCGGCCCACATGTGTGAAACGGCCGTCCTTGATGGCCACCGCCTCGGCGTGGGGATTGCTGCGGTCCAGCGTGGTGAACAGGCCGCGGTGCAGGATCAGATCTGGATTCATTATGCGTTCCCCTTGGTTTCATCGTTCTTCTGCGCGGACGGCAGCTGGCCGAAGCAATGCGGCTTGACGTGGTCCTCGATCCACGAGACCTGCTTGGCCTCGGGCTGCCACAACTGGCGCAGCAGCGGCGGCAGCTGCTCGCCGAGCAGGATGCCGAGCAGGCCGACCAGCGCCACCACCGGCGGCGCCGGCGAGCGCACATTCAGGAAGCCATAGATTAATCCGACCAGCAGGCCGACGGCCAGCGACACGATATACATTTTCGACATGGGGATTTCCTCAGGTAAGTTGGAACAACATGGTTCCAGTCTAGAGATCCGCGCCACTCTTGCCATCACCGGTATTGATCGCCGTTTCCTCATCCTTTGGGGATAGATACGGGTCAGTAAGGCCCGCCAACCTGGCCGCAGGCATGCAGGTCGATGATGCCTCGCTCGATTGCCCGCGTCACCGCGTGGGTGCGGTCGCTGGCGTTGAGCTTGGCCAGGATGCTCTTCATGTGCACCTTGACGGTTTCCTCCGAAATCGCCAGGTGCATGCCGATGCGCTTGTTGCTCTGGCCCACGGCCACCAGCTGCAGCACCTCCACCTCGCGCTTGCTCAATGCGCTCTCGTGCCAGTGCTGGGCTATGCCGTTGGCCACCGCAGCCGGTATGCAGCGGCGGCCCTCATGCACGTTGCGCACGGTCGCCAGCAGCTCCTTGCGCAACATGCTTTTCAACAGATATCCGGCTGCGCCGGCGGCGATCGCGCGCCGCGCCAGCGCGTCGCCTTCGTAGGTGGTCAGCACCACAATGCGCGCGCCGGGGAATTCGGCGCGGATGGCGATGGTGGCGTCGATGCCGTTCATGTCCGGCATCTGGATGTCCATCAGCGTGACATCGGGCCGCAGCCGGCGATGGCATTCGATGGCCTGCAGGCCGTTGCAGGCTTCGGCCACCAGTCGCATGTCTTCCTCGGCGGCGATCACACTGGCGATGCCCTCCCTGAGCATGGGATGATCGTCGACGCTTAGCACGGTAATCGGCGTTTTCTGGGCCGTTGTCATCGCGTTCTCACTAGTCGTACCGGAACCCGGCAGCATGCCACAAACGCGCCGCTTCAACCATCACCCTATCGGGTTAGCTGGCGTACCCCGGATCGGGGCGTGGCGAAATCGTTAATCCAGTTTACTCTTCTGCCGCAGGACAGCAACGGACAACGGAATCATTTGGGGAGAAACGAGATGCGACTGGATACCAGGAACTGGTCACACGCCGCTCACAGCGGCAATGGCATGGCGGCCGGCGGCGCCATCGACAACCATGAAAGCAAGGTGCGCGTGCTGATCGCGCACAGCGACGCCATCGTCAGCGCCGGCTTGTCCGCGCTGCTCGGCGTCGAATGCGACATGCAGCTGGCGACACCGGAGGCCCACCCGGCGACGGCCGACGTCATCATCCTCGATTACAAAGGCGCGCTGGAACACATGCGCCAGCGGGCCAACGCGCCGCAGCACGGCGAGCCGCAGGCGCGCGTGCTGATCGTGACCCAGATGGAGCGCGAATGGGAAGTGCGCACCGCGATGATGGCCGGCATACACGGCTATCTGCTGCAGAACTGCGCCGCCGAGCAGCTGCTGACGGCGGTACGCACGCTGAGCCGCGGCATGCGCTACCTGAGCGCGGACCTGAGCCGCTGCGTGGCCGACAGCTTCACCCGCATCAACCTGACCAGCCGCGAGACCGACGTGCTGCAGCTGCTGGCGCAAGGCCAGTGCAACAAGTCCATCGCGCGCGAACTGGGAATCGGCGTCGGCACCGTCAAGACCCACGTCAAGGGCCTGTTCGACAAACTGGGCGCCACCGCGCGCACCCACGCGGTGGTGCTGGCCACGCGGCGCGGCCTGGTGGGCGAAGGCTCCGCCAGCCGGCATTGACCGCATTACGAGAATGTCATTGGCGTATCTTGCGGAAGCCCTGTAAAATCCGGGCATGCAAGCACATACACTCTCCTTAGGCACCTCACATCGGCAAACGCGCATCCAGCGCGTCCTGATGCTGTTCGTGCTGGTGTTCCTGTCGCTGCAGCTGATCGGGGCGAGCTCGCACAAGCACGCCTATACCGACACCCAAAACGATTGCGCGGCTTGCGTGGTCGCGCATATGCCGGCCGGCGTTCCGCCGCCGGCGGTTGTGGTGGTGCCGGTGGCGATGCTGGTCTCCCTGCCCGCCCTCGTCCCGCAGCGTTCCATCCGGACCCGCCGGATCGACTTCCTCACCCCGCCCTCGCACGCGCCGCCCGGCGTAGCCCCTTTCTCCGCCTGATCCGCTTTTTCCGTTACGTTTTTTAATGACGTCCAACACGGCCGCATATTTGCGTCCCGTGCGCGCAGCCGCGCGCCTGCCCGACACGATCGCGCAGGCCGGAGGCTGGCCACGCCCGAACATTCAAGGATTTACCATGCAACGCACGCCACAACTCCGCACCCTGCCACTGCTGATCGCAGCCGCCTTCTACGCCCACCACGCCAGCGCCGCCGACGATGCGGCCGCCAGCCCCGCCGCGCCGGCCAACGCTGACGGCAGCCCGATGCAGCAGGTGGAAGTGACCGCCGCCCATCTGAAAAGCGCCCGCATCGACCTGTCGCCCAACGTCGGCACCACCGTCTATTCGATCGACCGCCACATGATCGAGCAGCTGGGCCGTGGCGACAACACGCCATTCAATGAAGTGCTGCTGCGCCTTCCGGGCGTGAGCCAGGATTCGAAGGGCTCGGGCTCCATCCATGTCCGCGACGACCACGCCAACGTGCAGTACCGCGTCAACGGCGTGCAGCTGCCGGAGAGTATCAGCGGCTTCGGACAGTCGATCGACACCCGCTTCGTCCAGCAGACCGACTTCATCACCGGCGCGCTGCCGGCGCAATTCGGCCTGCGCACCTCGGGCATCGTGGACATCCAGACCAAGGAAGGCACGGTCAAATCCGGCGGCCGCGTCGGCGTTCTGGTGGGCGGCAACGACTATGTCGAACCGAGCGCGGAATTCTTCGGCACCCAGGGCGCCTTCAACTACTACCTGTCCGGCAGCTATCTGTCGAACGCGCAGGGCATCGAGAATCCGCTGCCGGCCCGCAGCGCCCTGCACGACCGCACCAAACAGAGCAAATCGTTCGGCGCCCTGTCGTGGTTCCTGGACGACCAGACCCGCTTGGGACTGATGTTCGGCACCTACAACGGCCGCTTCCAGATCCCGAACAATCCCGGCCAGGCGCCCGGCTTCTCGCTCACCGGCCAGAGCGACGCCGCCGCCGGCACCAGCAAGCTGCCCTCGTCGCAGCTGAACGAAAACCAGCGCGAAGTGAACCGCTTCCTGGTGCTGTCGCTGCAAAAAAGCCTGGGCGACCTGAATTACCAGGTCTCGGCCTTCCACCAGTATTCGGAGCTGCACTACATGCCGGACGCACTGGGCGACTTGATCTACAACGGCGTGGCCTCGGACACGCTGCGCTCGAACTCCGCCAGCGGCGCGCAGTTCGACGCCAGCTACAAACTGAACGCCGGCCACACCGTGCGCGCCGGCCTGGCCTACTCGCGCCAGAACACCCACAGCGACAACGCGGTGGCGGTGTTCGACACCGTCGATGGCGCACAGGCCAGTACCGATCCACGCACCATCATCGACAACAGCAGCAAGACCGGCAAGCTGTCCAGCTTCTACCTGCAAGACGAATGGCATATCGCCGCGCCGCTCACGCTGAACTACGGCGTACGCTTCGACAAGGTCTCGGCCTTCGTCGACGAGCAGCAATGGAGCCCGCGCGTCAACCTGGCGTACCAGGTAGCCAAGGGCACGGCGCTGCACGCCGGCTATTCGCGCTACTTCACCCCGCCGCCGCAGGAACTGGCGGCGCAATCGAGCATCGACAAATACGCCAACACCTCCAACGCGCCGCAGGTGCCGGTGTCGGACAACGTCAAGGCCGAGCGCACCAACTACTATGACATCGGCGTGAGCCACCAGTTCAGCGAGCAGCTGACCGTCACCGCCGACGCCTACTACAAGAAGATCCGCAACATGCTGGACGAGGGCCAGTTCGGCCAGGCGCTGATCCTGTCGCCGTTCAACTACGACCGCGGCTACGCCAAGGGACTGGAACTGTCGGCCGTGTACAACCAGGCCAACTGGGGCGGCTTCCTGAACCTGACCACGCAGCAGGCAAAAGGACAGAACATCGTCTCCGGCCAGTCGCTGTTCGGGCCCGACGAACTGGCCTACATCGCCAACCACTACATCTACGTCGACCACGACCAGACCTACACGGTTTCGGGCGGCGCCCACTACCACTGGGGCGAGACGAAGTTGAGCGGCGACTTCCTGTACGGCAGCGGCTTGCGCATGACGCCCGACGGCGCCGCGCCCAACTCCGGCACGCTGCCGCACTACACCACCGTCAACCTGTCGCTGACGCACAACTGGAAGAACACGCCGATCGGCAATGTCGAAGGCCGCCTCGCGCTGGTCAACGCCTTCGACAAGAGCTATCTGCTGCGCGACGGTTCCGGCGTCGGCGTGGGCGCACCGCAGTACGGCGCCCGCCGTACCTTGTACGCCGGCCTTTCGGTGGGATTCTGATTTAGTTAGGAGGCGCGCATCGTCACCGCTATCGGACGCATCGCCAGTGTGATGCGCTCCGGTATGTGGGAATTCGCCACGGCCGAAAACCTGCATCCGGCGCAGGCCGAGATCCTGCAGCTGCTGCAAGGCCGCTTGATCGAGATCATGGCCCACGTCGCGCTGAACCTGTTCACCAACTACGTCAACGTCGCGTTCAAGGTGCCGGTCGACTTCCCTGCAGTGAAACTGCGCGCAAAATAAAGCCGGGTGCAATGCGGCGATACCGCCCGTAGCATCAGGCGGTACTCGCGCGGCGGTGCTTTCAGCCTGGCGATTCGGGAACGCATAATCCGCGATCACCGGAGAATCCCCATGCGTATCCTGAATATCCTGCTCATCGCGCTGGCCGCCGCCTTGCTGTCCAGCTGCGCGTCCATGACCAGTGGCCGCAGCGTCAAGCAGACCGGCAGCATCGTCGACTATCTCTACCCCGACGCCAAGGATGCGCCGGCCATGAAGCCCACCGTCACGCGGCTGCGCCCCCCGGTGCGGGTCGGCATCGCCTTCGTGCCGGGCGGCGGCTGGGGCAGCGGCCTGTCTGAAACGGCCCGCATGAAATTGCTGGAGCGCGTGCGCGACTCCTTCGCCAAACACCCGTACATCGGCAAGATCGAAATCATCCCGACCCAGTACATGCGCGCCAGGGGCGGCTTCACCAACCTTGAACAGGTCGCGCGCATGTTCGACGTCGAAGTGGTGGCGCTGCTGTCCTACGACCAGGTGCAGTTCAACGACTCCAATGCGCTGTCGATGCTGTACTGGACCATCATCGGCGCCTACGTGGTGCACGGCGACCAGTACGACGTGCAGACCATGCTCGACGCGTCGGTGTTCGATGTGCAGAGCCACAAGCTGCTGTTCCGCGCCCCCGGCACCAGCCAGGTCAAGGGCAGCGCCAGCATGGCCGGCTTCAGCGAAAAATCGCGCGCCGCGCAGACCGAGGGCTACAACGCCGCCGTCGACCAGTTGATCCCCAACCTGCAGGCGGAGCTGGACAACTTCCGCGAACGGATCAAGCACGACGCCAACTACCAGGTCGAAAACAAGCAAGGCTACAAGGGCGGCGGCGCGATGGACTGGGCCAGCCTGGCGCTGGTGGCGCTGCTGGCAGGACTGGCATGGCGGCTGCGCCGCCGTGGTTGAGCTGCTGGAGTTCGACCGCCACGCGCTGCTGGCCGGCGAGTTCTGGCGGCTGTGGAGCGGCCATCTGGTCCACTACTCGGCCCAGCATGCGCTGATCGACTTTGCCGTGGTGCTGGCCGCCGCCGTGATCGTGGTGCAGCTGAGCGCCTCGCCGGCCGCCGGCATGCGCCGCCTGCTGTTGGCGGTGGGCTTGGGCGCGCCCTTCATCTCGCTGGGTATGCTGCTGATCGCGCCGCACTGCCTGTACTACCGGGGCGCGTCCGCCATCGCGGCGATGCTGGTGGTGATGGCCGGCGGCGCGCTGTGGCCGCGCGCCACCCGCTCCATGCGCGCGGCCCTGCTGCTGATGGCGGCCACCCTGACCGCCAAGATCGCCGCCGAAGCGGCCGGCGCGCTCCACGGCTGGTCCAACCTGCCGCTGGACGTAGTGGTCGCGTGGCAGGCGCACCTGCTGGGCGTGCTCGCCGGCGCCCTCACCCTGCCGTTCAGGAAGCCCAGGCTACAACTGGATTAACTATTAACGTGAATCCGACCGGTTTGTGTTTCACAAGCCTCAACGTTGCCGTTAATTCTTGTGTATATAGCATGGATGTAGGCATAATCGTCTGCACCGCCCAGGTGGCCGCTGTTTTCCAATGGAGGACGATTTGAGCATCCCTGCCCGCACCGTAATTTCCGCCAGCCTCGCCGCAGCCTTCTTCATCCCGCCCGCGTGGGCCGTCGACGACATCCCGTCGGTCGTCGTCACCGCGCAGTCCCGCAAGCAGTTCGTACAGGACGTGCCGATGACCATCCAGGTATTGACCAACAAGGACCTCGACGCCATCGGCGCCAAGGACCTGGGCGACCTGAATGGCTACGTTCCGGGCCTGGTGGTCGACGCCTCCGAACCCACGCAGCCCGGCTTCGGCATACGCGGCGTGCAGACGGGCGACTTCGGCATCGCCACCGATTCGCCGGTCGGCATCTATGTCGACGGCGTCTACACCGGCAAGACCGGCGGCGCGCTGATGAACTTCATCGACGTCCAGCGCATCGAGGTGATCAAGGGCCCGCAAGGCACGCTGTTCGGCCGTAACAGCGCGGCCGGCGCCATCGCCATCACCACCAATGAACCGGGCAAGGAACTTGACGCCTCGGGCCATGTCAAGCTGGGTAAATATGGCCGCGCCAACGCGGACGCGATGTTGAACATCCCGATCACCGACACCTTCGCCGCGCGGCTGGTGGCGGTGCGCTCGGGCAGCGAGGGCTGGATCGACAACACCGCCACCGGCAAGAAATCCGGCGGCGACAAGGACTGGGCCACCCGCCTGACGCTGCGCAAGGACTTCGACACCGCCAAGCTGGTGTTCGCGTGGGAGCACGAGAACATGGAGCAGTACGGCCGTCCGGCGTTCGGCGTCATCAAGGACCCCAGGCTGCCGCTGGGCGGCTACACCGGCGTCTATGACGCGGCCTACACCGCCAACTTCGTCAATCCCTTCAACGCGCCGCTGCAGAACGACGACCAGGGCAGCGAGGGACGGATGTTCGACGGCGCCACGCTGCGCTTCGAAACGCCGCTGGCCGGCATGAACTTCACCTCCACCACCGCCTATCGCCGCTTCAGCACCCACAACATCACCGACAACGACGGCGGCGCGCGGCCCGACCTGTACCTGACCACGCTGGACGCCAAGCGCGCCCACAGCTTCCAGCAGGAGTTCAAGCTGTCGGGTAAGAACGATAAGCTGGACTGGATCGCGGGCCTGAGCTTCTACCACAACAACGAGCACCAGGACGCCGGCGCCTTCGTCACCACCGGCACGCTGGACACCCTGAGCCAGTTCGCCGGCGGCCAGCCGAATTTTTCCATGCTGTTCGCCGGCCTGGGCGCGGCGGGCCTGCCGGGTATCGGCGCGGACACGGTGTTCAGCTGGGACGAGACGCACTACAGCGACGTCCGCACCAAATCGGCCTCGCTCTACGGCGACACCATCTGGCACGTCACGCCGTCCACCAACGTCACCGCCGGCCTGCGCTACACGCAGGACAAGAAGCGCATGACGTGGTACGTGCCGGGACGCGTGTCGCCGAAGCTGGACACCTTCCTCAACAGCTTCGGGCCGCTGGCCGGGCTGGACGCCTCGGCCTTCCCGTCCAACGTGATCTTCGGCACGGCGGCGCAGCTGGCGGGGACGCCGGTCACGCGCGAGAAGGATTGGACCGACTGGAGCCCACGCCTGGTGGTGGACCATAAGCTGAACAAGGACACGCTGCTGTTCGCGTCCCTGTCGCGCGGCTACCAGGCCGGCGGCTTCAACATCTTCACGCCGCCCAATCCCGCCGCGCCGGCCGCCGCCGGACAGGATCCGAGCTTCGCGCCCGAGAAGATGACCAACTTCGAAGCCGGCATGAAGCTGGCCCTGCCCGAGCTGCGCGCCACGATCAACGCCTCGCTGTTCGCCTACAAGTTCAAGAACCTGCAGGACATCCAGCTGTACAGCGTGGGCACGGTGCCGACCTATAACGTGGTCTCCAGCGACCAGAAGGCGCACGGCCTGGACCTCGATGGCCGCATGCGCATCACGCCGCGCGTGACGGTCTTCGGCGGCATGGAGTACATCGACCAGACCTACACCCGCTATCAGCGCCTCGACGCCGCCGGCCACGTCACGCTGGACCTGGGCGGCCAGCCGGTGGGTACGCCGCGCATGACGGCGATGGCGGGCGTGAACGTCAACTGGGAAACGCTGGGTGGCCGAAGCAGCCTGAATTTCCAGGGCACGCATTCGACCGCGCAGCGCTGCAACAGCGACACCGCCAGGCTTCAATGCCTGAGCACCGCGCAGCTGAAGACCGGCGGCGCCACCAGCAAGTTCGATCTGCGCCTGGGGTGGGACAGCCCGAGCTCGCGCTATGGCGTGGCGCTGTTGGTCAACAATGTGTTCGACCAGCGCTACATCACCAACCTGGGAGGACAAACGGAGCAATACGGTGCGCCCTATGCCTACCTGACGCCACCGCGCACGATCGCGGTGGAATTCCGGGCCAGCCTGTAGATGGCCAAGTGGTTGAAGCTCGCCGCCGTGGCAGCCGTGGTGCTGGCCGGCGGTGTGCTTGGGCTGGTGCTGCATCCGCCTGATCTGCTGCGTGTGGGGGCCAACTACGGCGCCAAGATGGTGTGCTCCAACGTCTTCATCGCGGGCCGCGACGCGCAGGCCGTGCTGGCCGACGATGTGCAGGCGCCGGGCCATCCCATACTCAAGCTGCTGAAGGTGCGCGTCGACCAGGAGCGCAAGCTGGTGCGCGCCGACCTGCTGGGCTTTGTCGGCAATGGCCTGGCCGTGTACCGGCCCGGCACCGGCTGCGCCGTGGTGCCGGACGGCGATGTCGCGACGGCCGCGCGGTACACCTACTCTCCTCTTAAAATCTGGGCGCCGTCGGCGACCGTGCCGTGGCCGACAGGTTCGCTGCCGCTGACCATGCCGGCGGTGCAGGCCTTGCTGGACCAGGATACGCTGGCCGGTCCCGGCATGCGCGGCGTGGCCGTGATCCACCACGGCCGGCTGGTGGCGCAGCGCTATGGCGACGGTTTCAACGCCGGCACGCCGCTGCTGGGATGGTCGATGACCAAGACCGTGACCGCCGCGCTGGTCGGCATCCAGATCGCCGATGGCAAGCTCGCGCCGCGGCAAAACGGCTTCTGGCCCGACGCCGCCGATCCGCGCGCAGCCATCACGCTGGCGCAGCTGATGGCGATGAGCAGCGGCCTGCAATTCAACGAGGGTTATGGCGACGTCTCGGACGTGACGCGCATGCTGTACCTGGAGCCGGACATGGCGGCCTACAGCGCCGCCAGGCCGCTGGCGCAGGCGCCCGGCAGCGCGTGGAACTACTCCAGCGGCACCACGCTGCTGCTGTCGCGGATCTGGCAGCGCGCGGCGGCGGCCGGCGGCAAGCAGGCGCCGACGTCGACGGCCGTGCTGGCGCTGCCGCATGAGCGCCTGTTCGAGCCGCTGGGCATGAGCAGCGCCGTGATGGAG
Organism: Duganella vulcania; assembly: GCF_009857655.1. Classification (NCBI taxonomy): domain Bacteria; kingdom Pseudomonadati; phylum Pseudomonadota; class Betaproteobacteria; order Burkholderiales; family Oxalobacteraceae; genus Duganella; species Duganella vulcania. The sequence continues at coordinate 1,182 of NZ_WWCX01000105.1, read as the reverse complement.
GCCGACGCGCGCGGCAACCTGGTCGGCTCCAGCTATATGTATGCGACCACGCAGGACTGGGCGCGCTTCGGCCAGTTCCTGCTGCAGGACGGCGTCTGGCAGGGCAAGCGCCTGCTGCCGGAAGGCTTCGTGGCCGGCATGCAGCTGGTGGCGCCGGCTTCAGGAGGCCAGTACGGACAAGGCCAGGTTTGGCGCTGGGGACCATCAGGCACCACGCCGGAGGGACAGGACCCGGACCCGCCATTCAAGCTGCCCGCCGATACCTACTGGCTGGAGGGCCACGACGGCCAGACCATCACGGTGATACCGTCGAAGGATCTGGTGGTGGTGCGGCTCGGCCTGACGCCGGACCGTCTGCACTATCAACCGCAGGCGCTGGTGGCGGCCGTGATCAAGGTGCTCGAATGATGGCGGACGGCGTCGTCCCATACAGCCTGCTGCGCCACCAGGGCGCGATGCTGCGTGCCAGCGCCGGCATGCTGCTGCAGGCGGCCGGCCGCGTGCTGCTGCCGCCGCGCCAGGAAGTGGCCGACCATATGCCGCCTCCCGGCAAGCCGGCGCATGCCTTCGCGCCCATCGAGCGGCGCATCGATGCGCCGCCAGAGCAACTGGTCGGCCACTACATCCGCTGGTGCGGCGCGGTGGGCCGCTACGACGGCGAGCTGCCGCCGCACATGGTCTCGCAATGGAGCCTGCCGCTGGTGAGCGCGCTGCTGATGCAACTGCCCTACCGCCTCACCGGCATCATCAACCAGGGCGTATCGCTGACGGTGCACGGGCCGCTGCCGCGCGCCACGCCGCTGGTGCTGCGCGCGTCGATCGAGCAGATTACGCATGCGGATGGCTGGGCCAGGATCGTGGTGGCCGTCGCCACCGGAACGGCGTTGCAGGCATGCCTGGTGGAGACGCGGCTGCACTTGCGCGTGCGCCTGCCCGGTGCGCGCAGCGCAGGCACGGCGCCGGCGCGGCAGCCCGATCCCGAGTGGCGCACGGCGGGCACATGGCGCGCCGAAGCCGGCGATGGCCTGCGCTTCGCGCTGCTGACCGGCGACTTCAATCCCATCCACTGGTGCGGGCCGCTGGCGCGCCGCTCGCTGTTCGGCGGCCTGGTGCTGCACGGATTCGGCAGCCTGGCGCGCAGCGTCGAGACGCTGGCGCCGGGCAGCCACACGGAGCTCGACG
>NZ_WWCX01000104.1:0-20821 GCF_009857655.1 Duganella vulcania | reverse complement strand
CCGCGCTGCTGGCCGCCGCGCTGGTCGCGCCCACCGGCTGGCTGGCGCTGCTGCCGCTGCCGGTGCTGGCCGCGACCATCATCGTCGCCGTGCTCGGCATGCTGGAGCTGGACATCGTGCGCACCGCCTGGCAGTACGACCGCAGCGACGTGCTGGCGTGGGCCGCCACCTGCCTGGGCGTGCTGGCGCTGGGTGTGGAGGCGGGCGTGGTGGTCGGCGTGGCGCTGTCGATGGGTACCCTGATCTGGCGCGCCAGCCGGCCGCACATCGCGGTACTGGGCCGCATCGCCGGCACCGAGCATTTCCGCAACGTCGAGCGCTATCCGGTCGAAACCCGGCCGGAACTGCTGGTGCTGCGCATCGATGCCAATCTGTTCTTCGGCAATATGGAGGCGGTGGCCGGGCGCATCGAAGGCGAGCTGGCCACCCACGCCAGCGCGCGCCACCTGGTGCTGGTGATGTCGCCGGTGAGCTCGATCGACACCACGGCGCTGTACGAACTGGCCGAGCTGAACCAGCGCCTGAAGCGGCGCGGCATCGGCCTGCACCTGGCCGAGGTGAAGGGGCCGGTGCTGGACCGGCTACGCGGCACGGCGCTGTTGCGCGAGCTGAACGGGGAGCTGTTCCTGAGCACGGCCATGGCCTGCGACCATTTGCAAACCGTCAAGGATGTTGCTTGATTGTGTAAAAACTTGCTGAATCTGTAATTTAATCCTTTTGGGCAATAAAATGCATGGACTTCAGGTCGGTTTAAACCTATGATTTAAGCCGAAGCTCCGCAGACTAACCCCAAAAGAATGGTTTTCCGATGTTGGACCGACTTGCCCGCCGCGCAGGAAGAGTATCGATCGCCGTGTTCGTGAGCGTCACGCTGACCGCCGTGGTGACGCTGGTGCTGACGACCTTCGCGCTGTATTTCTACCAGGTCGAACGCGCCCAGCGCTGGGAGCAGCTGCACAAGACACTGGCCAACAGCGCCGACGAGCTGTCCGCCGCCGTGGCGCTGCCGGCCTGGAACTTCGACGAGACCCAGATCGTCACCATCATGAAGAGCGGCTTGAGCAACCGCGACCTGTACGCCAGCGCAGTGGCGCCGGTGGCCAGCAACCATCCCTTCATCATCACCCGCAACGACCAGGCGCAGCTGGTGGCCGCCACCCGCATGCCCGACAATCCCGAGCTGCTGTTCGAGGAGCGGCCCATCGTCGCCGGTGGCCAGAACATCGGCACGATCACCGTGTTCGCCTCGCCGGCCGGCCTGATCGAGCAGCTGCGCCAGCGCCTGTACACCATCGCCGGCATGATCTTCGTGCTGGACGTGACGCTGGTGCTGAGCTTATATCTGCTGCTATGGCAGCTGATCCTCAAGCCGCTGACCACCATCGAACGCTACGCCGCCAACGTCAAGGCCGGCCAGAATCCGGGCGCCTTGCCGCCCACCGACTGGTTCTTCGGCGAGCTGAAAACCCTGAACGGCTCGATCCGCGAGATGGTGCGCCTGATGGACAGCCGTTTCGTCGCCATGCACGCCAGCGAGGAACGCTTGCAGATCGCCAGCAGCGCGGCGGCGATCGGCATCTGGGACTGGAACATCCTCAGCGACGAAGTGGTGTGGGACGAGCAGATGTACCGCCTGCATGGCATCGAGGGCCGCAAGGTGGAGCGGCCGTTCGAGCTATGGCGCAGCATGATGCACCCCGACGACGCCATCCCCACCGAGGCGCTGCTGCGCCAGGCGCTGGAGGGCACGGCGGAATTCGACGTCGAGTTTCGCGTGGTCTGGGCCGACGGCTCGGTCCATTACATCAAGGGCGACGCCATGATCTTCCGCGACGCCGAGGGCCATCCGGCGCGCATGGTCGGCGTGAACTACGACGTCACCGCCAGCCGCGTGGCCGAGCAGGAGCTGCGCCGCCACCGCATTCACTTGGAGGACCTGGTGGCCGAGCGCACCAACGCGTTGTCGGTCGCGGTGCTGCAGGCGCAGGCGGCCAACCAGGCCAAGAGCATCTTCCTCGCGAATATGAGCCACGAGCTGCGCACGCCGCTCAATTCCGTGATCGGCTTCTCGCGCCTGATGGCCGACTCCAAGAACATGCTGCCGGAGGAGAAGCGCAACCTGGCCATCATCCACCGCTCCGGCCAGCACCTGCTCACGCTGATCAACGACATCCTCGAACTGTCCAAGATTGAGGCGGGCCGCGCCAGCCTGCAGACCGAGGTGGTCGGCCTGCACGACATGCTGCAGGAAGTGATGGACATGGTCAGCATGCGCGCCGGCCAGACCGGCGTGGAGCTGGAGCTGGACGCCGCCGGCCTGCCCGCCGGCGCCCGCGTGGACGGCACCAAGCTGCGCCAGGTGCTGTTGAACCTGATGTCGAACGCGGTCAAGTTCACGGGGCAGGGCAAGGTCACGCTGCGGGTGCGCGGCGCGATGCGCAGCGCTTCCCACGGCTGCGAGCTGGAATTCGCCGTCATCGACACCGGCCCGGGCATCTCGCAGGCAGACCAGGCCCGCATCTTCGAACCGTTCATCCAGGCCGACGGCCCCGGTGCGCATGAGGGCACGGGCCTGGGCCTGACCATCTCGCGCGAATTCGTCCAGCTGATGGGCGGCGACCTGACGGTGCAGTCCGTGCCCGGCGCCGGCGCCACCTTCCGTTTCGCGATCACGGTGCAGGTGGCCGACAGCGCGCCCGTCATCGGCGAGGACGACGAGGTGGCCGCGTTGGCGCCGCCCCAGCGCGGGCGCCGCATCCTGGTGGCCGACGACAACGCCGACGGCTGCGCGCTGCTGGAGAACCTGCTGCAGCCGCTGGGCTTCGAGGTGGCGGTGGTGGGCGACGGCGCCCAGGCGCTGGCGATGGTCGACGTCTGGCGGCCGGACCTGGTGTTCATGGACTGGCGCATGCCGGCGCTGGACGGCTTGAGCGCGACGCGCCAGATCCGCGCCAACGCCGCCGGCCCGCAGCCACGGGTGGTGATGCTGACCGCATCCGCCTACGCCGAGGAACGCGAGGAGGCGCTGGCGGCGGGCGCCGATGAATTCATGCGCAAGCCGGTCGAACAGGAGCAGCTGTACGCGGTGCTGGAGCAGCAACTGGGCCTGCAGTTCATGCGCCGCCATCACGGCGCGCGCCAGCCCATGCTGCCGCCGCTGTCGCGCGGCGACCTGGGATTGCTGGACCGGGCGCTGCGCCAGCAGCTCAAGACCGCGCTGCAGGAACTGAACCTGCCGCGCGTGGCGCTGTTGCTGGCCCCCTTGCCGCTGGAGCTGGCGGAGGTGGTCGAGCGCATCGAGCACATGATACGGTTGCACCAGTATCCGCAGCTATGCGGTTTGCTGGACGAGGCGGACAACGAACTGGAGGCGCAAGCCTGACGGGTATATGATAGCGGCAGCAAACCAGGCGAGAGAGTTTTACATGCATCGGGATTTGTCGGAACAACACACCAAGGGCGAAGTGCTGATCGTGGAAGACACGCCGGCCTCGCTCAAACTGCTGAGCGACCTGCTGACGGAAGCGGGCTACTACGTACGCCAGGCGCCCAACGGCGAGCTGGCCCTGTGGACCGCGCAGTCACGCCCGCCGGAACTGATCCTGCTCGATGTGCGCATGCCCGGCATCGACGGCTTCGAGGTGTGCCGGCGCCTGAAGGCGTCGCCGGAACTGAGCCAGGTGCCGGTGATCTTCCTGTCGGCCCAGCATGACACCGACGACAAGGTGCGCGGCTTCGCGCTGGGCGCGGTGGACTTCATCGCCAAGCCATTCCAGGCCGAGGAAATCCTGGCCCGCACCGACGCCCATGTACGGCTGGGCCGCGCCCAGCAGGCGCTGGCGGCCGAGCGCGCGCTGCTGGAGGAACGTGTGGCGGAACGCACCACCGAACTGGCCGCGCTGGCCGCGTCGCTGGAAAAGGAAGTCGAGCAGCGCCGCGCCAACGAGGAATTCATGCGGCTCTCCAGCCAGGTGTTCGAAGCCACGCAGGACGCCATCGTCGTCACCGACCGCGATGGGCGCATCGTCGCCACCAATCCCGCCTTCACGCAGATCTCCGGCTACAGCGCGGACGAGGTGGTGGGGCAGAGCGTGGCCCTGCTGCACGCCGGCGAACCGGATGCCAAGTCCTTCGAGCTGATGGCGCAGTCCATCGTCAAGACCGGCCACTGGTCGGGCGAGGTGCTGGCGCGCCGCAAGTGCGGCGACACCTATCCAGGTTTGCTGAGCGCCTCGGTGGTCAGGGACGAACAGGGCCAGGTGATCAACCATGTGGCGGTGTTCATGGACCTCACCGAGCGCAAGGCCGAGCAGCACCTGATCGACTTCCTGTCCAACCACGACGCGCTGACCGGCCTGCCGAACCGCCTGCTGGCGCGCCAGCGCTTCGAACAGACGCTGGCCACGGCCAAGCGCGAGCACCGCTGCGTGGCCGTCATGTGCCTGGACCTGGACCGCTTCAAGAGCATCAACGACTCCTACGGCCACGACGTCGGCGACAAGGCGCTGCAGGTGGTGTCGAAGTTCCTCAACGAGACCGTGCGCGAGGGCGACATCGTGACCCGCCAGGGCGGCGACGAATTCCAGATCATCGTGCCCGACGACGTCCAGCTGGGCGCGACGATGGCGCTGGCGCAGAAGATCCTGGCCGGCCTGCGCCGCGAGCTGGTGATCGACGGCCAGCAGATCATGGTCACGTCCAGCATCGGCATCGCGGTCAGCCTGACCGACGGCGACAGCTTCGATGAGCTGGTGCGCAACGGCGACACGGCGCTGTTCCGCGCCAAGGAGATAGGGCGCGACAACTACGCCTTCTTCACCGAGCGCATGGACGCCGAAATCCGCGACAAGCTGGCGATCCAGGGACAGCTGCGCGGCGCCATCGCGCGCGACGAATTCGAGGTGCACTACCAGCCGCAAATGTGCCTGAAGACCGGCGCCATGCTGGGCGCGGAGGCGCTGCTGCGCTGGGATAACGTCGTGCTGGGCAAAGTGCCACCGAACCGTTTCATCCCGCTGGCCGAGGAATACGGCCTGGTGAACTCGATCGGCGAATGGGTGCTGGAGAGCGTGTGCGCGCAGATCAAGGTGTGGCACGACCAGGGGCTGGGCGACATCAAGGTGTCGGTCAACCTGGCGGCCGGCCAGTTCGCCAACGACGCCACCGTGCCGTATGTGGAAAACACGCTGCGCAAATTCGGCATCGCGCCGGAGTACCTGGGCCTGGAGATCACCGAAGGCACGGTGATGGGTGATCCGGACAAGGCGGTGGCCGCGTTGCGCCGCCTGAAGGACATCGGCGTCAGCATCTCGCTGGACGATTTCGGCACCGGCTATTCGAGCCTGAGCTACCTGAAGCGCTTCCCGATCGACGTGCTGAAGATCGACAAATCCTTTGTCGACGACGTGACCACCAACGCCAACGACGCGGCCATCGCGCTGTCGGTGATCTCGCTGGCGCACAACCTCAATATGCGGGTGATCGCGGAGGGCGTCGAGACCCGCGAGCAGGTGCGCTTCCTCACCGAACGCGGTTGCGACGAGATGCAGGGCTACTTCTTCAGCCGCCCCCTCAACGGCGAGGCCTTCACCGCGCTGCTGCGCGAACACCGTAATCTGCTGGACATGTAATCAACCCTTCCCATTGGAGTGTTATGGAAAAGAAGTTCAGCGCCGCCATCGCCGGCGCATGCATGCTGTTAGCCGTCACCGCCACACAAGCCGCCCCGGCGCCGGCCGTCAAGCCCGGCCCCGCCGACGCGCAGTTCAAAGCCATCTACACCCAGGAGTGGAAATGGCGCATCAGCCAGAAACAGGAAGAGGACGAGGACGACGACAACGGTGTCTCGGCATCGCTGCCGCGCATCGACGCCGCCACCCAGAAGCAGCGGCTGGCCTACTGGCAGGGCGTGATGAAAAAGCTCGACGGCATTTCGCAGGACAAGCTGTCGGCGCCGGAGCGCATCAACTACCAGGTCTACAAGGCGCAGATTGCCGCGCTGATCGCCGGCCAGGTGTTCCGCGAATACGAGAAGCCGCTCAACGCCGATTCGGCCTTCTGGTCCAACATGGCGTCCGGCGCGCGCAAGCCGCTGGCCAATGAAAAGCAGTACCGCGACTACCTCAAGCAGCTGGCCGAGACGCCGCGCTACTTCGACGAGGAGATGGACAATATGCGCGCCGGCCTGGCGCGCGGCTTCACGCCGCCCAAGGTCACGCTGATCGGCCGAGACTCCTCGATCACGTCCGTCACCGACGCCAAGACCCCGCAGGACACGGTGTTCTACCTGCCGTTCAAGACCATGCCGGCCACCATGCCGGCGGCGCAGCAGGAGGCGCTGCGCGCCGAGGGCGTGAAGGCGATCCAGGCTTACGTGCTGCCGTCGTACGGCAAGCTGCTCAAGTTCATGCGCGAGGAATACGTGCCGAAGGCGCGCACCGAGCTGGCGGCCGAGAGCCTGCCGGACGGTAAAGCCTACTACCAGTCGAAGATCGTCGAATTCACCACCACCTCGATGAGCGCGGACCAGATCCACCAGATCGGCCTGAGCGAAATGGCCAAGATCCGCGGCGAGATGCAGGACGTGATCAAGCAGACCGGCTTCGAAGGCGACCTGCCGGCCTTCCTGCGGTTCCTGCGCACCGATCCGCGCTTCTACGCCAAGACGCCGGAAGAGCTGCTGATGCGCTCGGCCTGGGTGGCCAAGAAATTCGACGGCAAGGTCGGCCAGTACTTCGGCTACCTGCCGCGCCGCCGCTTCGCCGTGATCCCGGTGCCGGACGACCAGGCGCCGTTCTACACCTCGGGCCGTGGCGGCCCTGGCGTCTACCTGGTCAACACCTACAACCTGCCGGCGCGCGCGCTGTACTCGATGCCGGCGCTGACGCTGCACGAATCGGCGCCGGGCCACGCCTTCCAGATGCCGGTGGCGATGGAGCAGAAGGGCCGTCCGCCGTTCCGCAACGCCTACATCTCGGCCTATGGCGAGGGCTGGGCGCTGTACTCGGAGCGGCTGGGCGTGGAGATGGGCATGTACGAAACGCCGTACGAGGTGTTCGGCATGTTGAGCTACCAGGCCTGGCGCGCGGCGCGGCTGGTTGTCGATACCGGCATCCACAGCAAGGGCTGGACCCGCAAGCAGGCGCAGGACTACCTGCATGACAATACCGCGCTGTCGGACCACGAGATCGAGACGGAGGTGGACCGCTACATTTCGTGGCCGGGCCAGGCGCTGTCCTACTACCTGGGCGAGATGAGCATCATCAACGCGCGCAAGAAGGCCGAGGCGGCGCTGGGGTCGAAGTTCGACATCCGCGCCTTCCACGACACGGTGCTGCAACTGGGCTCCGTGCCGCTGCCGGTGCTGGAGGCGCGCATCGACACCTTCATCGCCGAAGGCGGCAAGAGCCCTTATCCCGACCTGGACTAAGCTCTCCCAGATGTAATGGGGGCCGTGACAAAGTGTGTATTTCCGAACCAAGGTGGTTGGGTAGAATCGCGGCCCTACCATAACCACTTTCTTCGGACCGCACGTTGAAAAAATCGATACTCGCAGTAGCCATCGCCGGCGCCTTGCTGGCGCATACCTCCATCCAGGCCGTCGAGCAGATGCCGCCGGCCGTCATACCGGCGCCGGTCGCACCGGCTGCCCGGGTGAAGTCCTCCTTCATCGAGACCGTAGCCGCCGCCGGCAAGGAAATCAGCGCGGCCGTGGGCGCGCAGACGGACACCGTGAAGCGGCTGGAGATTTTTTCGAAACTCGAATTTTCGCCGGCGCTGCGCCCCAAGCTGAAGGAGGTGTTCGGCAACGAGCATATATTCGCGATGCAGCGCACCGCCGGCCCGAAAGGACAGGCCGTTTACGTAGCGAAGCTGGCGCCGCACACGTACCTGGACGAAAATGCGGTGGCGTTTTCGTGGGCCGAATTCAATGCCAGGACCGTCGTCAACAAAGCCGGCACCACGATGGATACCATCGCGACGTGGCCGTCGTTGTCCATCCTCGGCACTTCGGCCAGCGGCACGCTTGAAAAGATGTCGATGGACTTCAAACAGTCGCGCGTGAAGGACGGCCTTTGGTACGGCAACGGCGTGATAAAAGTGGGTTCGGTGGTGGTGCGCGGGACGACGCCGGATAGCTCCGACTTCAAGGAGACCTTCCGGCTGGAAGACATGTCCGCAGCCTTCGGCATCGCGCTCCACGGCAAGAAGGCCGACCTGAACTACGGTTTCTCGATCAAGTCGATCCTGTTTAGTGGCGCGCCCATCGAGCACGCCAATATCGGCCTGCGCGTGGTGAATATGCCGGCGCAGGCGCTGGCGGAGGCCGATCGCGAATTGAAAAAGGTGCAGGGCAGCGGCCTGCCGGAAGATGCCCAGACGGAGCTGATGCTGAGGACCATGAAAGCCTTCGGCAAGAACATGGTGACGAGCGGCGCCAGCCTGGTAATCGACGACATCAGCGCCAGCTATCGCGGCAATACCGCGTCGATCAAGGGCCGCATCGATTTCGACAAGGTGGTGGACGCCGATTTCAGCTCGCCGATGGCATTTGCCAAGAAGATTATCGCGCGCCTTGACGTGCGCCTGCCGGTTGCCATGGTCAACGACGTGGCGCGCCTGATGGGCGCCAAGCAGGTGGATGCGTCGGCGCCCAATGCCGCCGAACAGATCGAGACGGCCGGCAAGAACATCGCCGCCGTGGTGATCGGAAAATTGGTGAACGAAGGCTTCGCGGTGATGGACAAGGGCGAACTGCGCTCGGCCATCGAAATCCGTCAGGGCAAGCTGACCTTCAACGGCAAGGCTGTTCCGCTGCCGGGCGTGCCCGATGGCGACCTGATAAAAGCCTTCGACGCCACGAAGAAAAAGTGAGCGGACTCGCTCAGGCGGGCCACGCGATGGCGTCGAACAGGCGCTTCAATTTAAGCGCCCGGTTCGCGTTGACCATCGCGACGTAGGAAATCCTGCCGGCCAGGTAGGCGCGGAAGTTGGGATGGCTGTCGCGGTTCTGGGTGGCCTGCCCATGCCGCGCGCAGTTGGTCAGCGTGGCTTTGAGCCTCTCGTATTCGTCGCGCGCGATGTTGGGATGGGCGTTGACGACCACGCCCGTCACCTGCTGGCGCGTCCCTTCGCGCATCAGCCGCGTTTTACGGGGATGAATGCGGAAGCCTTCTTCGAGCGCGATCGCGGCGATCTGGATATGGAAACGCTCCGCGGTGCGCGCAAAATCCTGATCTCCTGAAAACGCCAGGTCGTCGGCATAGCGGCTGTACGACGCGCCCAGCGACTGCGCCAGCGCTTGCAGGCGCATGTCGAGCCGATAGGCGCACAAGTTGGCCAGCGCGGGCGAGCAAGGGGAGCCTTGCGGCAAATGGTGCGACTTCAGGGCCTGGCGCTCGGCCCACGGCAGCGAGCCGCCTTCCATTGGATCGCTGAACACGCCGCGCGGCGCGCGGTTGACGCAGATTCGCGCCAGCGTTCCGGCGACGGTCGGCGAATAGCCCAGTTTTTCAAACAGCGCGTGGATGCGTGAGTATTGGATACTCGGGAAGAAATCCTTCAGGTCCATGCGGATGACGATGCGCCGGCCCGCATGCAGCGCGGCGTGCGTGACGCAGGAGCGCCCACGCCGGAAGCCATGCGCGGCCGGATGCGGCGGCAAGCGGTCCAGAAGCTGACGGAGGATTTTTTGCTGGATGTGCCGCAGCCGCGCCTTGGGGATCTCGATCAGGCGCAGGCCGCCGCTGCGCTTCGGCACCCAGCGATAGCGGTAGTGCTGCAGGCGCGATTGCTGGCTGCTCTCAACGCGCCATTGGTCGGCGAACCAGTCCAGCGCATCCACCGGTTCGTCCAGCCACGCGGCCAGCGCGCCCACCGTGGGCAGTTCCGGCAGCGCCAGCGCGGCGGACCACTCGTCCTGCGGCGGGCGTACCGGCAGGTCGACACAGTAGCGCCGCACCGCCGGCAGTGCGATGACGGACCGCTCCGCGTTGTCGTCGCCGCCGCCGTCGTGGCCGAGAAGGTGCAGCAGGATGTCCGCGATCTCGCGCCGGCTGAAGTAGTGGAAGTTCCGGCCAGTCCGTTCGCTGAGCGCCGCGCATAGCTTCGGCGCCCATGGCTGCGGTGCGCCGAAAACGCGGCTGCATGCCGCAATCAGCTTGTCCACGCTGCCGTCCGAAGCCAGCATCGTATCGGCCAGCGCCAACGCGGTAAGTTTTGCGATCGTCATGCGTAGTGAAAGGAGCGGAGAGCCTTCAACGAGTCTCGTGATGCGTGAGCTGTCTTGCGCGGTAGCGCAACGGGGCTCAGGCGGCGAAATGCTGAACATTAAAAATCCCACGGGGTAGCCCCGTAGAGGCTGTCCCTGCCGAAGCAAAGACAGGCCGGCTTGAAGGATCCGCCCCGCCCACACGGTAGCGGAATTTTATTTAAAAAGCAATCACTGCTTGGCGATCCATTCAAACACCGACGGACCATGCGGCTTCCAGCCCAGTTGCGTGCGCGCCCGCTGCCCTCGCACGCGGCTGTTGGAGCCCAGCCCATAGGAAGCCATCTCGTAGCCCCATTCCTCCTTGGCCTGCTCCAGCGGCCAGTCCTGCGGGTCGCCCAGGTCCAGCGCGCGGGCGATGGCCGCGCTCATGTCGCGGAACGAGGCCTCGCCGCTTTCGACGAAGTAGAACGCGCCGGCCTCGGTCTTTTCCAACGCCAGCAGATACAGGTCGACCACGTCGTCGATGTGGACATTGGACCAGATGTTCAAACCGCGCCCCACATGGCGCACGATGCCGCTCTTGCGGGCCTGCTTGATCAGGCGTGGCAGCTGCACGCTGTCGCGCGGCAGCGCGCCGTCGCCGTAGATCAGCGTATTGCACAGCACCGCCGAGCGCACACCTTTGCCGGCGGCGGCCAGCACCAGGTCATCGATGGCGACGCGCGCGGCCTTGTCGGCGGTGGGGGCGGGGAGTTGGTCTTCGAAGTAGATGCGGTCCGTGGCCTCGCCGCCGGAGGCGTCGCCGACGATGCTGGAACCGCTGGTGTGCAGGAATACCTTGCCGCTGCCGGCCAGCGCATCGACAAAGGCTTCCACGGCGGCGCGGTTGTCGCTGCTGGCGGCGTTGATGACGGCGTCCGCCGCCTTGGCCTGGGCGATCAGCAGGTCGCGGTCGTCGAGGGTGCCGGCCACGCCGGTCACGCCGATCGAAGCCACTTCCTGTAGTTGTTCCGGGTTGCGTACCAGGCCGACCACCTGATGGCCTGCGCGCACCAGGCCCGCTGCGATGGAACCGCCGATAAAGCCTGCCGCGCCGGTGACGAATATTTTCATGCTGTGCTCACGTAATCAGTTAGGGGAGCAAACAGTATGGGGACGGGCGCCGCGCCCAAACAGGCCGCGCGGCGCAAAGCTCCCTTGATTACGGCGCAACGATCAGGCTTAAGCCTTGCGCTGTTTGCGCTTGGCGACCACGCCCAGCAAGGCCAGGCCGCCCAGCAGCATGGCGTAGGCGTCGGCTTCCGGCACCGGTGCGGCAGCCACCGCGAAGGACAGGTTGTCGGCATAGCCGTCGTTGTACGAGCCGGCGTTGCGGGTCATGGTCAGCGTGATGCCGACATTGAGCGCGCCGACCGGGATGTAGCCTTGCGTGTCGCGCAGCAGAAGACCTGTGTGGTTGCCGCGCTCCGAATTGGAGACGGGACCCAGGCTGGCGCTGGACAGCACGGCGCCGCCGCTGCCGAAGAAGGTGGCGGTCAGCGTGGCGTTGTCGTTCTGCGATTCATAGCCGCCCAGCCAGGCCGACAGGTCGTAGCGCGAGGCGCCGGTGTTGATGGCGGTGCTCAGCGCCGACAGGTCGATGGTCTGGCTGGCGGTGGACTTGGCGTTGCTGTCGCCGCCAGCGAAGAAGTAGGTGCCGCGGTCGGACGGACCTGGATCCGAAGGGAAGGGGAAGCCGCCGCTGGCGCCGTATTTGACGACGCTGAAGGCCGAAGTGGTATTCCAGCCAGTGGTATTGCCGGTTTCGGCGTTACCGTTGGCGATCAGGTTGGCGCCGAAGCCGGTGGCGTGGGCGGCCGGAGCCAGTGCCAGGGCAACCGCCGCAGCGGCTGCAAAAGTCGAGAAGCGCATTGCTTGTCCTTGATGGGAAATGAAAAATGGTGCTTATTTTACAAGCAAAAAAGACAAATGTAAAACATGATGCGCCATGCATGCACCGTTATGGTGCGCAAGGCTCTCTTTGGTGCGAAATAAGTCCTTACATCGCCTGTGGCGCGTGATTCGGCTGGCATGACGATTGCATTACGTTAGCCATGCCCGATACCACCGCATCCAGAGAACTCGCCGCCGGCCCTGGCGCATGGCAGGCCAGCCTCACGCTCGGATTTGCCGACGACGGCGGCACCACGCGCCTGTTCGACAACCGGCACTATGGCCCGCTGCGCGTGCAGAAGGCGCTGTACCCGGAGGACGCCAAGGTGTGCCATGCCATCGTCGTGCATCCGCCGGGCGGCGTGGTGGGCGGCGACCAGCTGGCGATCAATGTCGGCGTCGGCGCGCAGGCGCATGCCTTCATCACCACGCCGGGCGCCGCCAAGTGGTACAAGGCCAACGGCAAGGTCTCGCGCCAGCACGTGCGCCTGGCCGTGGCCTCTGGCGCCGCACTCGAATGGCTGCCGCAAGAGACCATCTTTTTTGATACCGCTAACGTGGCGCTGGACCAGCACATCGAGCTGGCCGAAGGCGCCACTTACATCGGCTGCGAAATCCTTTGCATGGGCCGGCGCGGCTCGGGCGAGAGCTTCAACACCGGCACCGTGGCCCAGCGCAGCAGCATCCGCCGCGACGGCAAATTGATCTGGTGGGAGCAGGGCGCGATGCTGGGCGGTCGCCTCGACAGCCCGCTGGCGCTCAACGGCAGGACCGTTTGCGCCACGCTGATCGCGGCCGGCAAGCCGCTGCCCGCCGCCGTGCTGTCCGAGATCCGCGCCGATATCCAGGCCGACGGCGAGCACGTTTTCGGCGTTACGCAAACCAGGGGCGTGCTGGTGGCGCGCCACCTGGGCGACGACAGCGAAACCGCACGCCGCCTGATGCTCACCGTCTGGCGCCGCCTGCGCCCGCACCTGCTGGGCCGCGCGGCCGTCACGCCGCGCATCTGGCAAACCTGAAAGACAAAACTGAGAAACGCCATGGACCTGACACCAAGAGAAAAAGACAAACTGCTGATTTTCACCGCCGGCATCGTCGCGGAACGCCGGCTCGCGCGCGGCTTGAAGTTGAACTACCCGGAAGCGGTGGCGCTGATCACCTGCGCCATCATGGAAGGTGCGCGCGACGGCAAAGCCGTCGCGCAGCTGATGTCCGACGGCACCCGCATCCTTACGCGTGCCGACGTCATGGAAGGCATCCCCGAAATGATCCCCGACATCCAGGTCGAAGCGACGTTCCCCGACGGGAGCAAGCTGGTGACCGTCCACAACCCCATCCCGTAAAGGAGATCGCCATGATCCCAGGTGAATACATGCTCGAAGAGGGCGAGATCGGCCTCAACGAAGGCCGCGCCACCGCGACCGTCGTGGTGACCAACCAGGGCGACCGGCCGGTGCAGGTCGGATCGCATTTTCATTTTTTTGAAGTCAACACGGAGCTCAAGTTCGAGCGCTGGCAGGCCTACGGCATGCGCCTGAATATCGCCGCCGGCACCGCCGTCCGTTTTGAACCGGGCCAGCAGCGCACGGTGGAACTGGTGAAGCTGGGCGGTGACCAGAAGGTGTTCGGCTTCAATGGCAAAGTAATGGGCAAGCTGGACCCCAATCCACCTAAAGGCTGACATGGTTACAATCTCGCGCCGCGCCTACTCGGAAATGTTCGGCCCCACCAAAGGGGACCGCATCCGCCTGGCCGATACCGAACTGTTTATCGAAATCGAACACGATTTCGCCACCTATGGCGAGGAAGTCAAATTCGGCGGCGGCAAAGTGATCCGCGACGGCATGGGCCAGTCGCAGCGCGTGGCCGCCGACGTGATGGACACGGTGATCACCAACGCGGTGATCGTCGACCATTGGGGCATCGTCAAGGCCGACATCGGCCTGAAAAGCGGCATGATCGCCGCCATCGGCAAGGCCGGCAATCCGGACATCCAGCCGGATGTGACGATGGCCATCGGCGGCGCCACCGAGATCATCGCCGGCGAAGGCATGATCGTCACCGCCGGCGGCGTGGACACGCACATCCACTTCATCTGCCCGCAGCAGATCGAGGAAGCGCTGATGAGCGGCGTGACCACGATGATAGGCGGCGGCACCGGGCCGTCCGCCGGCACCTCGGCCACCACCTGCACGCCGGGGCCGTGGCACCTGCACGCGATGCTGGGCGCGGCCGACGCCTTCCCGATGAACCTGGGCTTCCTCGGCAAGGGCAATGTGTCGCTGCCGGAGCCGCTGGAGGAGCAGGTGCGCGCCGGCGCCATCGGCCTGAAGCTGCACGAGGACTGGGGCAGCACGCCGGCCGCCATCGACAACTGCCTGTCCGTGGCCGACCGCATGGACGTGCAGGTCGCCATCCACAGCGACACGCTCAACGAAGGCGGCTACCTGGCCGACACGCTGGCCGCGTTCAAGGACCGCACCATCCACACCTTCCACACCGAAGGCGCGGGCGGCGGCCATGCGCCGGACATCATCGCGGCGGTGGGCGAATCGAACGTGCTGCCGTCGTCCACCAACCCAACCCGCCCGTTCACCGTCAACACGCTGGACGAGCACCTGGACATGCTGATGGTGTGCCACCATCTTGACGCGGCCATCGCCGAGGATGTGGCCTTCGCCGAATCGCGCATCCGCCGCGAGACCATCGCCGCCGAGGACATCCTGCACGACATCGGCGCGATCTCGATGATGTCGTCCGATTCGCAGGCCATGGGCCGTGTCGGCGAGGTGGTGATGCGCACCTGGCAGACCGCGCACAAGATGAAGGTGCAGCGCGGACCCTTGGCGCCGGATTCCTCGCGCAACGACAACTTCCGCGTCAAGCGCTACATCGCCAAGTACACGATCAACCCGGCCATCACGCACGGCATCTCGCACGCGGTGGGCTCGCTGGAGGTGGGCAAGATCGCCGACCTGGTGTTGTGGAAGCCGGCCTTCTTCGGCGTCAAGCCGTCGACGATTTTGAAGGGCGGCATGATCGCCGCCGCGCAGATGGGCGATCCGAACGCCTCGATCCCGACGCCGCAGCCGGTGCATTACCGGATGATGTTCGGCGCCTTCGGCGGCGGCTTGAAGAAGTCGTTCACCTTTGTCTCGCAGGCGGCGTTCGACGCCGGCATCGGCGAGCAGCTCAAGCTGAACAAGACGCTGATCGTCGCCAAGAATATGCGCTCGCTGCGCAAGTCCGACATGATCCACAACGGCGCCACGCCGAAGATGACTGTCGATCCCGAAACCTATGAAGTGCGCGCCGACGGCGAGCTGCTGGTCTGCGAAGCCGCGGCCGTGCTGCCGATGGCGCAGCGCTATTTCCTGTTCTGACCATGCTGACACTGCACACAAAGATACCCCACGCCGACGCCATTGCCGCGCAACTGGTGCTTCCATATGAATTGCGCGAGAAGTGCCGCCTGCGGGCCACGCTCGATACCGGCGAGGACGTCGCCGTGTTCACCGTGCGCGGCACCGTGCTGCGCGACGGCGACCTGCTGACCGGCGAGGACAAGCGCGTCATCAAGGTGGTGGCCGCGCCCGAGCCGACCTACAAGATCACATGCGTCGACGCCCACACCTTGCTGCGCTGCGCCTTCCATCTGGGGAACCGCCACACGCAGGCGCAGGTCGGCGACGGTTTCCTGCGCATCCGCGCGGACGCGGTGCTGAAGGAGATGCTGGCCGGCCTGGGCGCGACGGTGGTGGAGGAGAAGGCGGCCTTCGAGCCGGAGTCCGGCGCGTATGGCGGCGGGCACTCGCACCATCACGACGGCAATCCGCTGGCGCCGATTCCGCTGCGGCAGAAAATCCACCGGCCCGGCGATACGGCATGATGCAGGCCTCCGCGCTGCTCAATCTCCTGCAATTCGCCAGCCCGGCCTTGCCGATCGGCGCGTACAGCTATTCGCAGGGGCTGGAGGCGGCGCTGGAAACCGGCATCGTCCGCGACGCCGCCACCGCGCGCGCATGGATCGTGCGGCATCTGCACGAGGTGGTCGCGCAGTGGGAGGCGCCGGTATGCTGGCGCCTGATGCAGGCCTGGTCGCGGCGCGACTGGCGCGCAGCGGCGGAATGGAGCGAACGATTCATCGCCTCGCGCGACAGCGCCGAGTTCCGCGCCGAGACCATCCAGATGGGCTATTCGCTGACCAAGCTGGTGGCGGAACTGGGCTTTGTCGACGCCGAGATGCTGGCGCGGTTACAGGGCGAGGCGGAAGTCGCGTTGCCGACCGCCTTCGCCTGCGCCGTCGCCGCGCTGGACATCCCGCACGACGCGGCCTTGCTGGCGATGCTGTTCGCCTGGACCGAGAACCAGGTGCTGGTGTGCGTCAAATCCGTGCCGCTGGGGCAGGTGGCGGGCCAGCGCATTTTGCTGTCGCTGCGGGCCGACATCGAAGCGGCCGCGCATCACGCGCAGACCGTCGCCGACGACGATATGTGCAACTGGGCGCCCGGCCTGTCGCTGCTGTCGATGCAGCATGAAGTGCAGTACAGCCGTTTATACAGATCCTGAAAAGAGAACCAACATGACATCAACAACTTCCAATCCCCTGCGCGTCGGCATCGGCGGTCCGGTCGGCTCCGGCAAGACCGCCCTGTGCGAGATGCTGTGCAAAGGCATGCGCGATCATTTCGACATGGCCGTCATCACCAACGACATCTACACCAAGGAAGACATGGAGATCCTGCTGCGCGCCGATGCGCTGCCGGCCGAACGCCTGATGGGCGTGGAGACCGGCGGCTGTCCGCATACGGCGATCCGCGAGGACGCGTCGATCAACCTGGAAGCCATCGCCCGCATGCAGGCGGACTTTCCCAATCTTGACCTGATACTGGTCGAATCGGGCGGCGACAACCTGGCCGCCACCTTCAGCCCCGAGTTGTCGGACCTGACGATCTACGTGATCGACGTGGCCGGCGGCGAAAAGATCCCGCGCAAGGGCGGTCCCGGCATCACCCGTTCCGATCTGCTGATCATTAACAAGACCGACCTGGCGCCGCACGTCGGCGCCGACCTCGATGTGATGGCGCGCGACGCCAGGCAGCAGCGCGGCAAGCGGCCATTCGTGTTCACCAATCTGCGCAGCGGCGACGGCGTGGCCGCCGTCATCAATTTCATCCGCGAGCAAGGACTGCTCGGCCAAACCCCACAGGAGATCCAATGAAGCACAAACGCATCGCGGCGGCCGCCGCACTGATACTGGTCAGCGCCGTCGCGTCGGCCCATCCGCAGGGAGGCGGCGCGCATACGCACGGCTTCTTCGACGGTTTCGTCCATCCGTTCACCGGCCTCGATCACTTGCTGGCGATGCTGGCGGTAGGCATGTGGAGTGCGCGCCAGTCCAACGCGCAGTGGCTGCCGGCCACCTTCCTAGGCATGATGCTGGTGGGCGTGCTGACCGGCGTGGCGGGGCTGGCGATTCCCGGTCTGGAAACCGGCATCGCACTGACGGTGGCGCTGATGGGCGTGTTGATCGCGGTGGCGGCGCGCCTGCCGGCCGCGCTGGGCGCGTTGATGGTGGGTGTGTTCGCGCTCCTGCACGGTAACGCGCACGGCCACGAACTGCCCGAGGCGGCAAGCGCCATGGGCCTGCTGGCCGCCAGCGCGCTGCTGGTCTACGGCGGCAGGATGTTGGGCCGCATCAGCCCCGCGATGGCGCTGAAGCTGTCCGGCGCGGCGATCGCCGCCACCGGTGTGATGCTGGTGACTGTGGCTTAAGCCTGGTCGCGCGGATCGGCGCGGCGCTCCTGCAGCACGATGGGCGCCGCGTTCTTCGGATACAGGCCCTGGTGGCCTTCGAAGCCGGCGCGGATGGCGGCCATGTCGGCCTCCTGGTCGCCGGTCAGGAACACGTGGTCGACCAGGCCCAGCGTCTTGTTCGGATAATCGATATACACCAGCACCAGCGGCACCTTGGCCTCCAGCGCCAGATGATAAAAGCCGCTCTTCCAGTTCGGGCGATAGCCGCGCGTGGCTTCCGGCGTGATGCCGACCCAGTACCAGCCGGCCGCGTTCATGCGCTGCGCCTGCAGCTTGATGGTGCCGCTCGGCGTGCCGCGTTCGACCGGCTCGCCGCCCAGCGCGCGGAACCATTTGCCCAGCACCGGCAACTTGAACAGCGAATCCTTGGCCAGCCAGCGGAACGGCAGGTTCAGAGCCCATTTGCCGAACAGGCCGACCATGAAGTCCCAATTGGACGTGTGCGGATAAATCACGCAGATGCCGCGCGGGCCGGGCAGCGGGCGATACAGCATGCGCCAGCCGAACAGGCCCAGGACGCGCAAGGCGGTGCGCTGGCTCCAGCTCGGCAAGTCCGCCGGCTTCAGTTGAAAATCGCTCATGTGATGCTCCTGTCTTTGTTTTTAACTTATTTTCACTATTGACAGGCTGGCATATCCCTCGTCAAAAAAACTGCGCAGGCATTCTATATTGATGCCGATGCCGCGGCAAGCTCCTTGTGTTGTCTTAAAAGACAAGCTTGAACTTATCCCATCTTTCCTCGTCCAATCCGGATGACGAAAAAAAACCTACTTTGCCTGGCGGTCGGCAGCACCGCCGTACCGGAGACTATCAACGCCGCAGTGGAGGAATGGGAGGTGTATGAAGCGGTCACGCTGGCCGAGGCGCGCCGCCACCTGAAGGCGCGCCCGCTGGTGCTGGGCGTGCTGCTGGTGGAGGCGCACGACGAGCCGCTGCGTGCCGCGCTGGACGACTTCCTGCACGAGCACTGGCATATGCACTGGGTGGCGGCGCTGCACGCGCCGGCGCTGGAGTCGCCCGCGTGGCGGCAGCTGGTGCACGACCATTGCGGCGATTATCACACCTGGCCGCTGGACATCGAACGCCTGCGGCAGACGCTGGGCCATGCCTACGGGCTGGCGACGCTGTGCCGCGCGCCGCCGGCTCCGCGCCACGGCAGGCAGGAGCCGGCGTTGACGGGGCAGTCGGCCGCCATCGCCAGGCTGCGGCGGCAGATCGGCAAGGTGGCCAACGCCAGCGCGCCGGTGCTGATCTGGGGCGAAAGCGGCAGCGGCAAGGAGCTGGCGGCGCAGGCCGTGCACGCGCACTCGCCGCGCCGCGACGGCCCGTTCGTGCCCATTAATTGCGGCGCCATCCCGGCCTCGCTGATCCAGTCCGAATTGTTCGGCTACGAGCGCGGCGCCTTTACCGGCGCGGCGCGCGAGAAGCGCGGCCTGATCGAAACCGCGCAGGGCGGCTCCATCTTCCTCGATGAAATCGGCGACCTGCCGATGGAGCTGCAGGCCAACCTGCTGCGCTTCCTGCAGGAGAAGACCATCTATCGCCTGGGCTCCACGCGCAGCATCGCGGTCGATGTGCGGGTGATCGCGGCCTCGCACGTCAACCTGGCGCAGGCGGTGGAGCGCGGCGCCTTCCGCGAAGACCTGTATTACCGGCTCAACGTGCTGGCGCTGGACGTGCCGCCACTGCGCGAACGCCGCGAGGATCTGCTGCCGCTGGCCGAGCACTTCTTCAATGCCTATGCCAGCGAACGGGCGCCGCATGTCAAGGGCTTCAGCGGCCGGGCGGCGCAGGCGATGCGCGACTACGACTGGCCCGGCAACGTGCGCGAGCTGCTCAACCGCGTGCGGCGCGCGATGGTGATGGCGGAGGGAAGGCTGATCCTGCCGCAGGACCTGGGCCTGGGCAGCGGCCGCGCGCCGGCCGAAACGGCGCCGCTGGACGACGCCCGCATCCGCGCCGAGCGCGACGCCATCGACGCCAGCCTGCTGCGCGCCGGCCGCAACATCACGCTGGCCGCGCGCGACCTGGGTGTATCGCGCATGACGCTGTATCGCCTGCTGGCCAAGCACGGCATCCGGGCACCGTCGCGCGCCTGTTACACCCCGTCGCCGGCATCGAAATAGGGGCTGGCGCCGGCGCGTTAGGCATGCTGGCGCGGCCTTGCTGTCACACCGGTGTGACGGATAGCGGCCCGCGATGTGCCGCAGCGTCCGCAAGCGGCGTGGGGGTGCCGGGGAATAGTCCAGTGTTTTCAACAGTTTGCGTGCGCGGCGCGGAGGGTGGCACCAAGCTTGCGAAAGAGGGGGGGCTGGGAGATCGGTCCCCTGGCACCATTCGATTAACCGTACACCTTGTTAGGTAGGGAGCAGCTATGAAGAAAACTCTGATCAGCGCGGCGATCGCGCTGGCGTTTGGCGCAAGCGCGGCTTATGCGCAAACCACCACGCCGCCGACGGCCACCACGCAGTCCGGCGCCGGGGCGCACGCAAGCGACACCGCCACGGCGGTCCAGGACAGCAGCAACAGGAACAACAATAACAACAGCACCGGCGGCAGCGCGGCCAGCCAGATCGGCGCCGCCGCCGCCAACAACGGCGGCACGGCCACCTCGTCGCTCAGCAACGCGTACAACACCTCGTCGGCCAACGCCATCAGCACGCTGACCGGCACCGTCAGCGGCAACACCGTGCATGACATCGGCAACCGCGCCAGCAACAGCGCCGGCAGCATGGGCGGTACGGGCTATGGTGGCGTGGGCGGCGGGGCCAGCGGAGGTGCCGCGACCGGCACCGGCGGCTACGGCGGCGACAGCTATGGCGGCAACGGCGCGGCCGGCGGCATGGGCGGCAACGCCAC
>NZ_WWCX01000103.1:0-21512 GCF_009857655.1 Duganella vulcania | reverse complement strand
CACCCGCAGCACCGCCGCGTCCGCACCGGCGCACAGCGCCAGGCCGGCGGCCAGCAACAGCGCCGCCAGCCCAAACGCGGGCTTGGGCCTGGGCCTGCCTCCGCCGTTCACGGCTGCTCCTTGGCGGAGGCCGAGACATCGCGCAAGCTGCCGCGCAGGCTTTCCAGCGAGACGAAATAACCGTCCGCGCCAATCCGGGTCAGCGCCTGGCCCTTGGCCGTGCGCTGCTTGCGTTCCTTGACCAGCGGCGGGCAGGCGTGGTCGTCGTAGTACATCACCATGCAGTCCAGGCACAACATGCATTCGGTCTGGTCGATGCGTCCCTTCGAATCGATCGCGTGCGAGCCGCAGCCGGCGGCGCAGGCGTGGCAGGTCTCGCATTCGGACTTGCGCTTGAGGCCGAACATCCGCAGGCGGCTGGGCAATGCAAGCCCTGCGCCCAACGGGCACAGGTACTTGCAATACGGCCGCTCGCTGAACATCGACACGCCGACGATGCCGCCGATGAAGATCCAGAACGGCCACGTGCGGTTCCACACGCCGACCAGGAAGGTGGTCTTGAACGGTTCGATCTCGGCCAGCCGCTCGGCCGTTTCCATCGACCACAGCGATACACCCAGCAGGACAAAGAAGATTACGTACTTGACCCACTTGAGGCGGTCATGCAGGCGCTTGGGCAGCAGCCCTTGCCAGCGCTTGAGCCCGATCACGCTGCCCAGCTTGAGCGCCAGGTGTTGCAGCGAACCGAACGGGCACAACCAGCCGCAGAACAGGCCGCGTCCCCACACCAGCACGGTGATGATCATGAACCACCAGAACAGGAAGATGAACGGGTCGGACAGGAACAGCTCCCACTTCCACTGGTGCAGCAGCGAGTGCACCCAGGTCATCACCTGCGTCACGCTGGGCTGCGCCTTCAGGTAGAAGCCGACAAAGCCGACGCTGAAGATCCAGAGCACCAGGCGCGGCCGGCTGATCCACGGCTTGTGGCGGCGGGTGGAGGCGCGCACCAGGCGGTCGCGCATCGCGTACAACACGGCGGTGACGACCAGCAGCGCGACGAACAGCACGATCTGCGGCACGCGGCCGAGCCAGATCGCCTGCCACGCGGGACGCGCGACCACCACTTCGGGATGGCCGCCTTCGAGATAGCGCGCGGGCAGCCAGTACTGCTGGTCGAAGCGGGCGAAGGTCTTGACGCCGGCCGCGTCGCGCTTGTTGGCCAGCACGCCGAGCGTCCACGGCCAGGCCGGGTTGAAGCCCGACGAGCGCACGATGAAGATGGCCGACTCCGTGAACGCCGGCACGTCGGCCGGTTGCAGGTGGTACAGGTTCAGGTAGTCGGTGTCGCGGAAGGTGAAGGTCTGCGCCTCCTGGCGCACCTGGATGCGGTCGTAGATGCCGCCGCGTACGAAGCCCGAGCCCTTGAACGAGGTCTGGCCTTCGCCGATGATGAAGATGGCGTGCTCGTCCGGCCCAAGGCTCTGCATCAGGCGCTTGTAGGCGCCCTCGCCCAGCAGGCTGTTGCCGATGGTTGGTGTGTTCAGGTAGCCGAAATACAGGTCCAGGTACGGGCCGGCGGCGGGATCGACACCCACCTCGGCGGCCGGAATCAGCAGGTGCGTGACGGCGCCCTCGTCGGCCAGCTTGCGCCAGTTCAGGCGCTCGTCGATGGGCGTGAAGCGCGCCGGCGGCCGCGCGGCGGTGGTGAAGATGCCGACCTGGCGGCCGATCTCGTAGGCGCTGCGCGAGATCACCTGGTTCTCGGCGATCGCGGTGACGGTGGCGCCGCTGATGGCGTCCAGGCCAGCGCTGCCGTCGCCGCCACGGCCGATTTCCAGCTTGGCGTCGCCACGGCGGCCGACATATTGATGGATGAAATCGAGCAGCGCGGATTCGGGGATGCCGGCCAGCAGGATCGGCTCGGAATGCTTGAGCACGCGCACGCCGGTGATGATGCCGTGCACGTCCATGCCGATCAGCGTGACCACCGGTTTGCCGGAGTAGGCGGGAATATCGACCACGTCGGTCGACAGGAAGACATAGCCGATCAGCTGTTCAGCGCTGCCGGGCTTGGTGCGGAAGGCTTGCACATATTGCGGCGAGCCCATGCGTTGCGAGAAGCGCGTGGCTTCGGGCATCACGTCGGCGCAGGCCACGTTGGCGCACAGGTCGGGGCCGTGCATCAAGCCTTGCGACAATTCGGCGTCGTAGACCGCCGCGCCGGCGGGCGCGCCGCACAGCAAGGCGACAAGCAACGCCAGCAGGATACGAATAAGGGAGGTAGTGGATCTCATAATCTCAGGAGGCCGCGCCGCGCGCAACAGCGCGCGGCGCGGCAACACTCACCGCCGTCAGGCTTCTACCAGGAAGCGGCTGCGCATTTCCAGGTGCAGCGCGTGGCAGAAGTGCGTGCAGTACAGCCAGAAGGCGCCGGCATGGTCGGCCTTGAACGTCACCGACTTCGTCTCTTGCGGATTGACGATGAAGTTGATGTTATAGGTCGGCAGCGCGCAACCGTGCGTCAAGTCTTCCACCTTGTCGTGGTTGGTCAGCGTCAGCGTGACTTCGTCGCCCTTCTTCACCTTGATGACGGGCATGCTGTACGCCGGCGCTTGCGACATCAGGCGCACATGGACCTTGTTGCCGTGGCGTTCGATACCGGCGTTCTCCGGCTTGACCGCGTTCGGGAAGTCGTCCATGTTGTAGATCTGGCGCGTCTTGACGATGTCGCGGCGCACGATGATGCCGTCGTGCGGTTCCGAGTAAGCCGTGTGATCGGCCACCAGGTGCATCTTGGCGCCGCTGATGTCGATCAGCTGTTCCGTTTCAGGATGCAGCGGTCCGACCGGCAGGAAGCGGTCCTTGGAGAACTTGTTGCCCGAGTTGAGGTATTTGCCGTCGGCTTCCTTGGTCTCGCCCATCGACGAGTAGTTGTGGCCGGGCTGGTAGTGCACGTCCATCTTCTCGATGATGACCTTGGCCGTCTTGTCGCCCTTGAACTGCGCGATGGCGGCGTCGACGTTCCACTTGACGCACTGGCTGTCCAGGAACAGCGAGGTGTAGGCGTTGCCCTTGCCGTCAAAGGCGGTGTGCAATGGGCCCAGGCCGATTTCCGGTTCCGCCACGACGGCGTCGCGTGGTTCCTTGAGCTCGCCATTGAACCAGGCCAGCACGCGCTTGAGTTCGATCACGGTGGCGGTCGGCGACAGCTTGCCCGAGCAGACGAAGTACTTGCCGTCCGGGCTGGCGTTGACGCCGTGCGGATTCTTGCCGACCGGGACGTAGCAGGTCACGGCGGTTTTCGGATCGCTGTTGGCGGCTTTGCGGCCGTCAACGACCGGCACTTTCGAGCCGCCGATGGTGGTGAACTTGCCGGCCTTGACCAGGGCTTCGATACGCTCGACGTTGAAGAACACGCAGGCGTCGCGCTCGGCCGACATCATGCCGTTCAGGTCGGCTGCGTTCTCGGTGTTGTACTGGTTGGAGGCGGCCAGCTTGCCGTCGTAGCTGGTGGCCACCAGGTCGTTGTTGCCATCGATGCGGCACTGCCACTTCAGTTCCATGGTCTCGGCGTTGACGCAGCTGAACAGCGTGCCCCATTTGGTCGGATCGTCGAGGTCGCGGCCGTCGTTGGGCAGCGGGACGTGGAATTCGCCGCCGCAGAACACGCGCGTGGTGTAGTTGATCTTGGTGTCGACCGGATCGCACTTGTCGGTGAACAGGCCGTGGAAGCCCATCACGTTCGGCAGTTCGACGATCTTGTCGCACTCCATCGTGTCCATGCGGATGCGCGCCAGGCGCGAGTTGATCTTGTCGTTGACGAACAGCCAACGGCCATCGTAGGTGCCGTCCTTGTAGCTGCCGTGCACGTGGTGGGTATCGCCGGTGGTGTATTTCAGCGAGCCGTCGGCCTTGGTGCCCATGATCGCTTTCGATTCATTGGTCACGCCCCAGCCCACCATACAGTCGGTGTTGAAGACCGGAATGCGCTTGAGCGTGCGGCCCGATGGCAGGCCCAGCACGCGCGCCTCGCCGCCGTGGCCGGCGCTGATGAAGGCGTAGTATTCGTCCAGCTGGCCCGGAGCGATTTCCTTGCTGGCGCCGGCTTTTTGCGGCGCGGCCTCGCCACCCTTGGCGGCCTCTTCCTTGCACGCGACCAGGCCGAGCGTCACGCCCGCCAGCCCCAGCGCCGCGCTCTTGCTCAGGAAGCCCCTGCGTCCACTTTGCTCGGCACCGTTATCGACGCCGTTATCCTTGCTGCTATCCATCAGTTCTCCAATCTATGCAGTTGTCATTGATCAACAGTGCATATTGTCGGGGTAACACCATGGATTAAAGAATGATGTGGATCATGGGAATTCGTACTCGGCCGCTCTGCCGCCCTCTCTATTTCCCCTCGGCGAACAAGGTCGCGGCGCGCTGGACCGCCGTGGCGATCTGTTCGGCCACCGCCGGGTCCGGCACCGCGCGCGCCAGGGTGACGCCTCCGGCCAGCAGCGACAGCAGCACCCACGCCTGCGCGGTGCGCTCGCTGTCGCTGCCCGCCGGCAGCCCGGCCGCGATGGACTCCATCACGCCTTGCAGCTCGGCTTGATAGGCTGCACGGATGGCAGGGTCCGACCGTTCGATCTCGGCCGACAAGCTGGGCAAGGTGCAGGCGTCGGCCAGCGTGCAGGTGCGCTTGGGACCCATGTAGAACGCCACGAACGCGGCTATCCAGTGCTTGCCCTGCTCCGCGCGCACCGCCTCGACCCCGGCCCGCAGCGACTGCAGGCCGGACACGACCGCCGCCTTGAACGCCTCCGCCTTGGAGCTGAAGTGTCCGTAAAACCCGCCGTGCGTGACGCCGGCCTCGCGCGCCAGGCCGTCGACGCCGATGCCGCCGTAGCCGTGGCTCCTGAAGCCGCGGCCGGCCGCGTCGACGATCCGCGCGCGGCTCTCTTCCTTGTGTCCCTGCGTATATCGAACCATCTGAAATCCTTTATATGACGACCGCAACATAATAATTGACAGTGTTACGATCGTAATGTAATCTGAAGTTGCCTTTCGACTAACTCCAGGAGAATACTGATCATGCCACTACTCAGAATCACCCACCAGCGCGGCGCCCTCACCGAAGCACAAAAAGCCCGATTGGCCGAGGAACTGACCTCCGCCATCCTGATCGCCGAGGTGGGAGCCGATACGCCGGCCGGCCGCTCGCTGGCTTACGTATTGTTTGACGAGGTCGATCCGAAGACCTCATGGTACGTCGGCGGCAAGCCCGACACGAGCCCGCCCAAGGGCGGCCGCTTCCTGTTCGATGTCGTCTTTCCGGTGGGCGCCTGTACGCAGGCGGACAAGACCGCACTGCACGAAACCATCAATCGGATTATAGCGAACACCCTGGGTGTGGATGGCAGCTTCCCGAACCGCGCCAGCGACTGGGTAATTGTGCACGAGGTGCCGAACGGCAGCTGGGGCGCGAGCGGCCAGACCATCGGCATCCGCGAAATCAATCATGTGGTGGGAGGCGCGCCGGGACGATCCGAATACTTCGAAAGCTTGCTGGCGGCGCAGGCGCGCGTGCGCGAGGCCCATGGATTCCCGTCCGAAGACCGCCGCGGGCAAGCCCAGCCCGAGGCCGCATGATGAGACTAGCCAACTACCTCTTCTTCACCACGACCTGCGAGCAGGCGCTGGCGTTTTACACCCGCTGCGGCCTTGGCCAGGTGACCGAGGTGCTGCGCTTCGGTGTCAACGGTATGCCGGTGCCCAATGAAGCCATGCGCAACAAGATCATGCACGCGCAGTTCGAAGGGCCGGGCGTCTTGTTCTATGCGTCCGACAACGATGACGCGGAGCCGATGCGCGGCTCCGCGCACATCCTGCAGATGGATGACCGCGACCAGACCGGGCAGCTCTTCGCGCGCCTGGCGGAAGGCGGCACGGTCACCACGCCGCTGGCGATGCAGGTCTGGGGCGACTACTACGGCAAGCTGACCGACCAGTTCGGCGTTCAGTGGATGCTGAACTGTCCGGCTTAAGCGCGCTCAATCAATCGCAAAGGCCAGCTTGGCTTCAGCCTCGCACCGCTGGGCGCTTTGCGCGTCCTGCTCAAACGCCGAGCACAGGCGATTTCCCTGCGGGTCTTCCAGCTGTGGATGGATGCGCAGCAGATAGGCCCCGGGACGCCAGTTCCGCGCCGGCGTGAACCGCCACTCCCGCTCGCCCGCCGCCAGCGTGGCGGTGCCGGCCACCCGCAGCCCGTCCGGCCCCTGCACGGCAATCTGTTCCGCGGCGCCGCCATCCAACGCGGCGGGCATAATGACGCGCAGCGGCTGCCGGCCGCCACGCCTGGCCGTTCTCACCATCCATTGTTGCGGATCGATGCGCTGGCGCAGCGGCGCCGTCACCCGCCAGCGCTGTTCCAGTGGCCGCCCGAGTTGCGGATCGTCGATGCGCAACGTCACCGACTCGCCGCTGCGCAAGGCCGGCCCCAGCGCCACATTGGGCCCAACCCCGCGCTTGATGCGGCCCGGATGCAGGAGCAGCGTGGCCTCGGTGCCGCTGCGGTCGGCCAGCGGCAGGTCGAGAAAGGCATCGCGGATGGGCGCGCCTGCGCTGTCGAGCAACGCGACATGGGCCATGTCCAGCGGCGCCGTCAATGGGCGATCGAAGTGCAGCTCGATGCGCAGCAGGTTTTCGGCCACCTCCGGTCCCGAGGGCGTCACGCTGGCGCCGGCCAGTGCCAGCCCCGGCACCAGCACCAGCCAAGCCGCGCTAGCGGGCCAGTTCAGGATAGCCCTCGATGGTGCGCGCATATTTATGGAAGTCGCGGAATTTGTCGCCGTCCGGATAACGGTAGTCGGGGAAATCGTACTCGTTGACGAAGTCGCTCAGGCGCAGGTAGCCGCCCTTGGGTATCGACACCAGCTGCATCTCGCCGCCAGCGTCCGAGCGGCGCAACGCCAGCAGCAGTTGCGGATTCAGGTTATCGATCCGCATCACGGCCGACAAGGGAGCCATGACCGCCTTGACGCCGAGATACGGCTTGGCCGGCCAGTCAATCGGCGTATTCAAGCCCGGCGCGGCGGCGGCGCCGGCAAGATCGGCGGCGCTCAGGAGGTCGGCCGACCGGCTGGAATTGACCAGCAAGGCATACTCCGCATCGCCCACCTTGAAGCTCACCAGGCCGTTGGGCGCGCTGCCCCAGCCCAGCTCCCCCACCGTCCGGGCGGCGATGTGCGCGCCGTCCTTCAAATCCTTGAGCGGGATGGTCACCAGCGGCGTGCAGGTGTAGGCCGCCACCAGCGTCGGCTCGCCGCCCAGGGTCATCACCGTCATGCTGCGGATGGGCGCGCGGGTCTCGATCTGGTTGTGCACCGGATGGTACATCTCGACCGTGGTGGCGCTGGCCTTGCCGCTGAACGGATAGTCGTACACCCGCAAGGTCGAGGCGAAGCTGCGGTTCGACAGCCCGGCCACGTACAGCTTGTTCTGGTAGTAGCGCATGTCGGTCACGGTCAGCGTCTGTTGGGGCAGGTCGCGCCAGAACGTGACGTCGGCCGTCGGCGCATCGGTGATCGCGGCCGAGCCGGAGGCCTTGGCCAGGTCCAGCCGCCGGACCTTGCCCGCCGCGTCGATGCTGACGATGGCCGGCTTGCCCTTGCCGTGGGCGCCGCGCACGGTCAGCGCCACGTAGGCCAGCTCGCTGCCCGGCTGCACGGCCAGGTCCTCGAAGCGCAGCGCCGACGGTGCCACGCCAAGCGCCTTGGCGATCGGCGCCTGCACGTCCATCAGGTTGAACGGCTTGCCAGCCGGGGCTGCGGGCGCCGGCACTTGCAGCGCAAAGATGCGGGCGCCCTTCCAGTCGGCGACAAACAGCGTCTGCGCGTCGCCGAAACTGAGCTTGCCCGCCGACTGGATGGAGGGCGCCGCACGGACGGCGCCGGCCGCGAAGAGTAGGCTCAACAACAAGCGGCATTGGATGTTCATGGCGATACCTTCCTTTCACTTGATGGCAAAAATGCAGTATAGGCACGGGATATCGTGCCGGTCGCTCCGCCATAAGTTGGTGTGCAGTTCGCCCTATCGTGTATTGTTCCTCAACTTTCCCAGTAGCCGCGCCGCAGGGCGATCATCACCGCGTGGGTGCGGTCGCGCGCATCGAGCTTCTGCAGGATGGCTTTCATGTGGGCCTTGATGGTGTCCTCGCTCAGGCCCAGCTGGCCGGCCACGCGCTGGTTCGAATTGCCCTCCCCCACCAGGCGCAGCACTTCGATCTCGCGCTTGCTCAATGCGTCGAGCTGGAAGCTGTTCGCCAGGCTGGCCGCGACCGGCGGCGGCAGCAGCCGCCGGCCGGCATGCACGGAAAGGATGTAGTCGCTAAGTACGGTGCGGGCCAGGTTCTTCAGCACGTAGCCGGTCGCCCCGGCTTTCAACCCCCGCGCCACCTGCACGTCGCCGCCGTACGTGGTCAGGATAATGATGCGGGCCTCGGGGTCGATGCGGCGAATCGCGCTGGTGGCCTCGATGCCGTTCAAGCCGGGCATCTGCAGATCCATCAGCGTGACGTCCGGGCGCCAACGTTGATACTGTTCGACGGCGCTGTCGCCGTCCTCCGCCTCGGCCACCACCGCGAAACGCGGATTGGACGACAGCACCGCCGCGACCCCGCTGCGCATCAAGGGATGATCGTCTGCGATCATGACGCTGATCTGGCCATTCTCCATGACTATGCTCCTGTAATTGTCGCGCGAACGTACCATCTGCGGCGGCGCCGCGCATCACACTATCGGGTATATGCCAGCGCGGCCGGAACGTCCAGCTGCCAAGCGGTGCCGCCGCCTTCGCGGCTGCGCACCGCCAGGCTGGCGCCGATGCCGGCCGCGCGCTCGTACATCCCGCGCATGCCCCAATGGTTGCGGCGGCCGCCGTCGCTGAGCACGTCGGCGGGGATGCCGGCGCCGTTGTCGCTCAGGATACAGCGGAATGCCCGCCTGCCGTAGTGCAGTTGAACTTCGATCCTGCACGCCCCGGCATGCTTGCAGGCGTTCGCCAGCGCCTCGGTGAGGATCGCCAGCGCCTCGTCGTAGATGGTGGCATCGAGCCGGCGGACGGTGCCCGAAACCACCAGGCGAACCGGCTCGGCATCGCCATGCCGCAGGCGCGCCGCCGCTGCCAGTACCGCGTCCGCGAAGCTCAGCTTGCCGGCGTCCTCGCCGCGCAGGTCGCGGATCCGCTCGCGTCCCTCGTCGAGCACCTCGTCGGCCTGGCGCAGCGCGGTTTCGATCTGCAAGCGGGCCGCGTCCCGCGCCGGCAATTTCATCAGCGCGGCATGCACATGCAGCACCAGCGCCTGCACCGATTGCAGCAGCGTGTCGTGCAACTCCCTGGCGATCCGCTCGCGCTCGTTGATCCGCTCCTGCAGGCGGACGGCCATCTGCCGCCCCAGGCGCGCGATGCGCCAGCGATACACGAGGTAGGCGGCCGAGAGCAGGCTGAGCACACACAGCGCCTTGAACCACCAGGTCTGCGTGGCAAGCGGGGCGATCGAAAATTCCACCGTGGTGACGGCGCCGGACCACTGGCCGTTGTAGTCGGTCGCGGCAACGCTGAAGTGGTAATCGCCGGGCGCGAGGTTGCTGTAAAAGGCGCTGCGGCGCGCGCCCGCCTCCTGCCACGCCGCATCGACCTCCTGCAGGCGGTAGCGGAAGCGCAGGCGTTCAGGGATCGCCAGCGCGGGAACGGTGTAGTCCACCTGCAGCGCGGAACGGCCCGGCGCGAAGCGCACAGGCTGGCGCAGCGCCTGGCCTTCGCCCGGCGGCCCCAGCGTCTTGATGACCACGGGCAGCCTGGGCGTGGGCGGCAGCGGCTCGGCGGGATTCAGCAGGAACACGCCGGTGGAGCGCGCGACCCACAGGCGCGCGTCGGACGCCAGCACCAGCGACGGCGTCGGACTGAGGTAGGGAGCGCTGCCCTCCAGGCCGTCCAGCTGGTCCAGCCGCTCGTAGCGCACACGGTAATCGCGCTGCTGCTCGAACCTGGCCACCTCGGCGCCGGGAACGCGGAACAGGCCGGAAAAGGCGTTGAGCCAGAGATCGCCGTTGGCCAGTTCGACGATGCCGGAGATGCCGTCGAAGGTCTCGCCGTCGATGCCGGTGAGGCGGTTGAACTGGTCCTCCCCCAGCAAGGCCAGGCCCTTCTCGCCGCCCGCCCAGACATGCCGGCCGTGCAGATGCAGCGCCATCACTGTTCCCAGCATCAGGCCGTCGGCCGGGCCGTAGCGGCGCCACGCGGCGCCTTGCGCGTGGACCAGCAGACCGGGGTGGTAGCCGATCCAGAGTCCGCCGGCCTCGGAACGGGCCATCACATTGACTTCGCCCTCGTCGCCGATTCTTTGCCACTGTCCCTGCGGGGCGCGCCGATACAAGCCGTGCTGGAACAGCGCCACCAGCACGCTGTCGTCCTGGTCCGCCAGCAGCGCCTGCACCCTCACCCCGGTGGTCGCGGCGGGCAGGTCCACCAGCCGGCTGTCCTTGCCATGGATCCGGCGCAGGTTCCCGTACCCCGCTCCCCAGATGGCGCCATCGCTGGTGCGGGCCAGGCTGGTCAGGATGTTGTCCCAAACGCCGCCGGTCTGCGTCCAGAGCGGCCTGGCGGTGACCTGGCCGCTCGCGCTGGCGGCGACATGATAGCTGCCTATCCATACGCCGCCGTCATCATCGGCGAGGAGCCCGCCGCCGACGGCCGCTTCCGGAATATCCAGCCGGGTCGCGCGCCGGTGGCGAAACCGGTCGATCCCGCTTGAGGTCGACGTCCAGACATTGCCTTCCTGGTCCTCGAAGATGGCGGCCACGGCGCGCCCGCTCAAGCCCTGCCGTGGCGCCGCCCGCGCGGTTCCCCGGGCGGTGCGATATTCAAGTCCGTCCAGCTGTCCCACCCAGAGATCGCCATGGCGGTCGATCAGCAGGCTGCCAGGATCGCCCAGTTCGCCCCATTGCCGGTACACGGTGTTCCGCCGGGCGCCGGTCAGCAGATGGAGCCGGCCATGCAGCGCGTCCCAGCTCACCACGTTGCCATCGGGGAGCTCGAACAGCACGCCGGTCCCGCTGTCGACAGCGGCCTTGGCAAAGCGCGTCTCGCCCGGCTTGAGGGAAAACACGCCGGCATCGCCCTGCGCCCACAGCACGCCGTGCCGGTCGCGCATCAGCGTTTTGTACCGGCCATCCGCCAAGCCCCATGAGCCGGCCGGCTTCCGCCAGCGGTCGCGCTCCAGGTAGAACATGCCCTGCGACGTGGCCGCCCACATGCGGCCGCCGCCATCCTGCTCCAGGCCCCAGACGGCGCGGTCCGGCAAGCCCTCCTGCACGGCGTAATTGCGTGTCCGCCCCTGCTGGATAAAGCTGGCGCCGCCGGTGCGATAGCCTACCCACAGTCCGCCGCCCGGCACCGCGTTGACCAGGCTGACATTTTTGGTCGGCAAAGCCGCGTTGGCCGGCGCGAACTGCTCGAACTGCACGCCATCGTAGCGATACAGTCCGCCTGGCCCGCCCAGCCACAGCCAGCCGTCGCTGGTCTGCGTCATCGACAGTATCAGTTCCGGTGCGCCGTCGCGCGCGCTCCAGCTGGTGTGATGCAGATTGATGGCGGGCGGCGAAACGCCGTTGGACCAACAGGTCGTCGGCACCGCGGCAGCGCAAAGCAGCACGCAGCAGGCCAGCACTGCGCGGCAATAGACAGGTAATTGCGTGATCATCATGCCGATTGATTACTAGTTATAGTTTCGCAACTTTCAATGTTGAGGATTGTATAGAAGATATCTACCCGATAGGGTGTATGTTTGCCCACCGCCCCCGGATATGCTCTTTGCACCCCATCCCCTATTCGCAAGGAGAATCGACATGGACTTACAACTCAACGGCAAGCTGGCGCTGGTCAGCGGGAGCACGGCCGGCATCGGCTACGCGATCGCCTCCACGCTGGCCCGGGAAGGCGCCAGCGTGATCGTCAACGGCAGGACCCAGGCCAGCGTCGACGAGGCGGTCGAGCGCATGCGCGCGGAGACGCACGGCACGGTCCTCGGCTATGCCGCGGATCTCGGCCAGGCCGAGGCGGCCAAGGAAGTGGTCCGGCGGCATCCGGGCATCGGCATCCTGGTCAACAACCTCGGCATCTTCGAGCCCAAGGCGTTCGAGGATATTCCCGACGAGGACTGGTTGCGCTTTTTCGACGTCAACGTCCTGAGCGGCGTCCGCCTGGCGCGGCTGGTGCTGCCCGAGATGAAGCGGGTGAACTGGGGCCGCATCATTTTCATCTCCAGCGAGAGCGCGGTGCAGATTCCCACCGAGATGATCCACTACGGCATGACCAAGACCGCGCAGCTTGCCGTATCGCGCGGCCTGGCCGAAGCGGTCGCCGGCACCGGGATCACGGTCAACAGCGTGCTGCCGGGTCCGACCAAATCGCGCGGGGTCGGCGACTTCGTCGCGGACATGGCGCGCGCCAGCGACAAGAGTTTTGAACAGATCGAGGCGGAGTTCTTCGACCACGTGCGGCCGACCTCGCTGATCAAACGCTTCGGCACGCCGCAGGAGGTGGCCTCGCTGGTGGCCTACGTGGCCAGCCCGCTCGCGTCGGCGACCACCGGCGCGGCACTGCGCGTCGACGGCGGCGTCATCAAGAGCGCCTTCTGATGAAGGCCATACGGAGTCCATCGATTCAACCACAGGAGAACACCATGTCAGGGAATATCACCAAGTTGCTGCAAATTGGCTTGCTGCTGTTTTGCGCGGCCGTCGGGCCGGCGCGCGCCGAAGCCCCCAAGAGTAATTTTGTCGAAGCGAACGGCGTGCGCCTGCACTACCTGAGCGCGGGGAAAGGCGATCCCATCATCCTCATGCACGGCTACACGGAATCAAGCCACATGTGGCTGCCGCTGATGGCCCAGCTGTCGAAAGACCACCTGGTGATCGCGCCGGACCTGCGCGGCTT
The DNA here is from genome assembly GCF_009857655.1 of Duganella vulcania. NCBI lineage: Bacteria > Pseudomonadati > Pseudomonadota > Betaproteobacteria > Burkholderiales > Oxalobacteraceae > Duganella > Duganella vulcania. The sequence goes on along the minus strand of NZ_WWCX01000103.1, from coordinate 8,534 downwards.
CGGCCAGTCCGGGCTGCCTGCCGGGCCCTACACCAAGTCCGTGATGGCCCAGGATGTGCACGCCCTGGCGGCCAGCCTCGGCATCAAGTCGGCCAAGATCGTCGGACACGATATCGGCCTGATGGTGGCTTACGCCTACGCGGCCCAGTATCCGAAGGAAGTCAGCAAGATCGTGCTGATGGACGCCTTCCTGCCGGGCGTCGGCAACTGGAAGGACGTGTGGCTGCTGCGCGATTTGTGGCACTTCCATTTCTATGGCGAGACGCCGCTGGCGCTGGTCAAAGGCCGGGAGCGCACCTACTTCGAGCATTTCTGGAACGACTTCGCCGCCGATAAGACGAAATCCCTGAGCGAGGCCGACCGCAAGTTCTACACGGCCGAATACGCGCAACCCGGCCACATGCGCGCGGGCTTCGAGGTGTTCAAGGCCTTCGCCCAGGATGCCGTCGATTTCGAGGGCTACATGAAAACGCCGCTGACGATGCCGATGCTGGTGCTCACCGGCGAAAAAGCCTCGGGCGAATTCCTGATCCAGCAAGCCCGCCTGGTCGACACCCATGTGGAAGGCGTCGTCATCAAGAACAGCGGCCATTGGCTGATGGAGGAAGCGACCTCGGACGTCGTGCCGAAGCTGGTGCAGTTTCTGAAATAATCCCGGCCGCACCTCAGACCGCCCCTGCCCCCCCGGCACAGGGCGGCTCGAATAATCGAAGTCCGGCAGACGCATTACTCCCCTCCGATCGAAGCAGGCAATCGTCAGCACTGCTTTCAACAGTCGATCAATATAGCACCGCCGCCAGCGGCTATTTGCCGCCACCTTCCATGCGACCAATGGCACGGCCCCGCCGCCGATGTCATTCCGTCGTAACGCAGCTGTGGCATGGTGCTGCGGCCTGCGCAACAATACAACCCTGGTCCGTACCGTTCCATCTTTAGCGATTCTCAATCTAAAGAATGTCCGAGATCGCCTAATACGATAATATTCTTTTACGTTGATAAATGGTACGTACCACAATACAATCCCACCATCGGCCCCGCCATTCCGCTCGCGCCGATCATGCCAGAGAGCCGGCGCCACTTGCGTCATGCGGCCCAGCTCTAATTGCTTCCGTAACGGCGGCGCCGGCATGCGCCACGGCATCGCGCGGTGAGCGCGAGCGTGACGGAACGTGAACGCAAAAATGGACACGGTGACCGACATGTTTACAAGAAACGCGTACGCCTCAGCCTCCAATAGCGATCTGAAGAATCACTTCAGAAACTACCGGCATCAGCTCGTTCAATTCGTCATGCGCTACCTGGGCAACCATGAAGACGCCGAGGATGTCGTACAGTCGGTATTCGTTCACGCGCTCGGCGGCGATGACACGGCCAACGCGCCCCCCATCCTGGCCAGGTCGTTGTTTGGCGCCGCACTGGCGCTGGCGCGCGACAGGATGGGCGCACGCGCGCTGGAACAAGGCGCCAGACCCGGCGACCACGTCGGCGGGCAACCACGCCGCTTGCAGCAGGACCCTTTTGAGCTGATCGTCCGGGAACAACTCAAAGCCAGGCTGGAGGCATCGTTACGGGCATTCCCTCAATCTATCCTCGATACGTTCGACCTGGTGGTCAATGGCGAAACCAGTCATGTGGACGCCGCCGCATACCTGGGGGTTCCACTGTCCACCGTGCAGACGCATATGGCTTGCGTAGTTGAATTGATGAGGGACTGCACCGTCGAAATGTGAGGGGTCGGCGGCCTGGCAAGCGGGAACTCTTCGCGGCCCCGGACCACCCACGGACGGCTTCCTGCCGTCAGATTAACCCTACACATCTCTCAAGACCATATGCTGCCCTCTCCTTCGGCCCACCCGCTCCCCACTCCCCACAGCACCGACTACACACGCATGACCGGCGACGAAGAGTCAGCCATAGCGCCGCCCAGGTCATCCCATTCGGACCCGAGGCCGGACGATGCAACCGGGTCGCCGCGGCGGCTCCACTCGCCGTCCACACAGGCGGCCGCCCGCGCCAACGCCACCCTGCCGCTACGCGCGGGCGCCACCGCGCGGGCCGACGGCGTACGCAGCCTGGAAAGCCAGATGGCGCGCACTGGCGTGACGCTGGCCAGGCTGAGACAGGATATTCAGAGCATCGGCGGCAAATTCATCCAGTCCGCTTCCCAGGGAAAAGCCCTGGCGTCCCTGAACGATCACGCGGGCATCATCGTTTTCCCGGCCCGGCACAAGGGCGTCAAGATCACCGAGATGCTGGCCGTGATCAAGGACACGGTGGCCAACGCCGAGGGCCTCGACGTCGACCGCTACTTCGTCAAAGGCTATGGCAATCGCCTGGTGCCGCTGTCCGTGGTCACCGATTTCAGGGCGGAAGACTACGAAGGCAAACCGGATGCCGGTGCGCCTGCGCCGACTGAGATGGAGACGTCCTTCCGCACCCACCTGCGCAAGCATTCGGAAGCGGCGACGCTGTACGCGCGCAACCGCGCCGACCAGTCGGACCGGCCGGTGATGCCCATCCCGCCCAATCCCCTGCCGCTACCTCGAATGACATCGTGGGCCATGAGCGAGCAGTCGCTGCACAGCTTTGGCGACAAGCCGACCGTCGAGGTTCCCGGCCATGCAGACGGCGCCGCCAGCACGCGCGAGAGCGACTTCCATCGCGGTTACGTCGATTACAACGGCGTCGAAAACCGCTTGATCTTCTTTCTGAACAAGGATGAAGTGCTGGCGCGCCGCCGTCCGTTCCAGATGCGCCCCGCGCCGCAGTCGGCCGGCGACGGCGCCGCGCCGCAGAGCGTGCGGGTGCCGGCCAGCGTCAACATGGACGGCCCCGTCCTGGCGCAAATACAAGGCATCAAGCGTATCGAAACCATCGGCCCGGCCGGCGCGGTGGAAGGCGTCAAATTGGCGTCGTTCCGCGCGCATTTCGAGAAGAATCACAACAAGGTGTTGCGCATCACCACCGAAGACGACGCAGTGCACGAACTGACCTATACGCCCCAGGGCGCCACGCTCAAGCGCGTGCATCCGGCCCCAGGCGCGAACGACCCGATGACGCCGCTCGACAACGCCGACATCAGCCTGTATTTCTACCAGGGGGCGAACACCGGCCCCCATGGCAGCCTGAATGGCTATGCCGATCCGGAGCTGGCCATGTCCACAGGTGAAATGCTGCCGGCCGGTACCTTGCTCAGCGACCCGACCGGCGGCGGCATGCTGAAAGCGGCCGCCAAGGCGTTCACCGAACTGCTCACGCTCGCACCGTCGTTCGGCAATCACGACGGCTGGTCCGGCGCGGTCATCAACACCGGCCTCCAGGCGACCATGACGGCCGCCAGCGTCTATCTCGCCAACACGGTGCTGGACAAGGTCAAGGCCGCCACCGGCGGCACCCTGGTGCCGGGCGCGGCCGTGTATTCAGCCTCCGGCGCCGGCCATGTCACGCCGCTCACGCTGGCCGGCGCGGTCGCCCCGATTGTCGTGGTGCAGAAGGCGCTGACCTATGGCGTCGCCTTCATCATCGACAAGCTGCCGCACAGCGTCAAGTCCAGGGAGAACGGCATGGGCCAGCTGGTCAACGAACTGGTGCTGCCCTGGATCGAGGAAACCGGGCGGCTGATGATCAACTACGGGCTGGAAAAACGCCTGGGCCTACCTCGCGGCAACACGAACGAAATGGCGGCCTTGCTGCTGACCTCGGCGCTGACCGTGACCGTCCGCGCCGCCCACCAACGCATGGGTGATCCGGAAAACCATCCCTGGCTGGACGCCGTCGCCAAGGCCACCGAATTCGTGCTGGGCGACCTCGTGGGGCGCTCGCTGGGCGCCGTGGTCGGCAGCGCGGCATGGCAGGAACAGCAAACGAACTTCAGCGACAACTTCCTGGAATCCTACGTCACCCGCGCCATCACGCGGGGCTACGACAAGGCGGCCGCGCCGATGCTGCGCACCATGCTCAACGCGCTGGGCTGGACCGGCCCGAACGCTTCGGCCTATGACGAGCAACTGAACCAGGAAGCGCGCTACACCACGGCGGGCGCGCTGCGCAGCTGGAGCCACGACATCACCAAGGCGCTGGACGTGGCCGGCGAGCAGGCGGTCGACAAGCTCCAGTACGACATCGAGGCGACGGCCGGCCCCATCGCCGGCATGAAGAAGGCCGCGCATCGCCTGCACCAGCTGACGGACACCATCGTGCTGAGAGCGCGGCAAGCAGACCAGGACGATACGCGCTGGGTCGAGCAAGCCCTCGCCTACCAGAACGAAACCGATCCGGCGGCGCGCGCGCAAATCCTGCGCGAATTCGAGGCCGAGATCGCGCACCGGGTGGCGCTGAGCGAAGGCACGGCCGCGGAGCAGCACGAGGTGCGCATCAACATCCAGGCCATCACCAACAACGCGGGCGACCTGCCGGAAAACATGCGCAACGGCTTCGAGCAGATCACGCAACGCTACCTGGCCCAGTTTGCCGACGACGGCGCCGCCGCGGCGGACCTGTATCCGCTCAGGCCGGCCTCCAACTTCCTGTCGGCGCCGCTGCCCAACGGCGCCGTCCCCTCGACCCGCCTGGGACGGCACACCGAACGCATCGTCAACGATCTGAGCACATTCACCCGCGAGCCCGCCCGCTTCATCAAGACCATCCACGACGCCATGGTGACGCTGCACGGCGTGCCCGACAGCCCGGCCGCCAGCCTGCCCAATACCAGCGGCGACCAGCCGGCCGACTACCGCCCGCTGACGCCGGCCATTCTGCGCCAGCAGTGGGAGGCGCTGGTCAGCTATACGGTGCAGTCCAGTCCCTTCCACTACAAGTTCCGCTGGGGCGAGACGGGACAGAACCACTTTGCCATGCTGGCGGACGGCATTCCGGTCCGGACCACGGTGATGAACGAGCGCGGCAACGTCACCGGGGACCGCGCCCGCCAGGTCACCGGCCGCATGGCGCTGCTGGTCAACCACGCCATTTTGCACGGCAAGCCGCATCCGACGCCGGTGGTGCGCGCCGTCGTGACGGAGGCGTCCTACCGCGAGGCGGGCGATACCGACGGCCTGCAGGCCGGGGACGCCGTGGTCAATCCGGGCGACCAGGTCTCGTTGACGGAAATCTTTTCCGCCACCAGTTCCAGCCTGCTGGCGGCCTCCTTCCTGGCGCCGCAAGGCTTCAACGCGGCCGACAGCTCGCGCCGCGCCCGCATTGTGATCGACAACGGCGGGCACGAACCGGTGGCGGTCTCGATCTCCCGCGAGACCGACCTGAAACAGGCGGAAAGCCTGCTGATGCCCGGCACCTCGTTTATCGTCAGCAAAATCGTCAGCGAACCGGCGGCGCCTGAGCAAACCGAGAATCTGGGCCAGGTCATCCACTTCAAGCGCGTCAACCTGTGGCAGGCGGAAGCGCTGCAACGCCGCTACGACGCCCTGTCCGACGCCGACAAGCAGGCCGGCCTGTCCAGGGACGACGACGGCCGCTACGCCTTCGCTCATGCGGGCGTGGCGCTGACCGACGGCACGCTGACGATGGACCAGGACAGCGGCGCCTTCTTCCGCTTTAACGGCGGCACTGGCCGGCTGGAGCCGCATCAGGCGAAAAACTACTTCCTGGGCGCGAACATGGAAGATCCCGGCCAGCAGTCGCGCACGCGCCACCCCTTCACGGCGGAGCGCAGCCCGCGCGGGCTGAAAGACGAGATCAACGCCATGCTGCTGCTGGGCGACAGCGCCGTGCCTTACCTGGACGACATGACCAAGAACGTCTCCTACGAAATCGACAAGCGCGCCGGCGGCTATTACACCCGGGGCACGGACGCCTACCGCTTCAAGCAGGAGGACGATGCGCGGCGGGCAGCGCTGCGCGCGCAGGCGGGCGCGGTGGCCGCCCGCATCGCCGCGCTGGACATGGACACGGTCTGGCCGCCCTTGCCGCTGGCGCCGGACCAGGCGTTTCCGGGCCAGCTGCTGGCCGAAACCGCCGCCAGCGCCCTGCGCCAGCCGCTGCAGATGGTGCAGATCGACGACCAGGGCCAGCTTGTCAGGCAGCCTGCGGCCGGCGGCGCCGAGGGTGCGCGCTCCGGCCAGCCCGTCGTCCTGGCCCACATCGCCAAGGGCTACGACGGCGTCGATCTACGATGGGAAAAGCAAGGCCATGCGCTGATCGGCGTCGGCCCCAACGGCTACTACCACATGCGCCATCAGGACGGCGAACTGACGGCGGCGCCGGTCCGCATCAATGCCGGGCGCCACACGCCGGGCAACCTGCTGCACGCCATCGCCGCCGCCGCCCTGCCCAATCCGGCCGAGAGCCGCTACCGCGTGCACGAAGGCAGCCTGAATACGACGCATCAGATCGAGGCGGGGGCCGGCCAGCAGAACAATCCGGCCGAGGACGTCATCAACAGCAGCGTGGAGCAATTGCTGCACCGCCTGAAGGCCTACGTCAGCGCGGATTACCAGCCGATGCAAGCCTGGCTGTCCCGCCGGGCATAAGGCGGTCCAGCGGGCGGTACGCGGCGGCCCGTCCGGGCGCCGCGCACCGCCCGCTGCGCGACGGCAATGACCAGGGAGGCGACGCCAGCCGGCATCAGGCGCGATCGCCGAATCGCTCGCGCACGGCGGCGCGCACGCGCGACACGCGCGAGCGCACGGTGCCGACCGGCACGTCCAGGTACTCGGCCGCTTCTTCGTAGGGGATCTCGCGGTTGACCACGACATCGAAGGTTTCCCGTATTTTGGGAGGGAAACTGCGCAACAGCGCATCGACCTTTGAGCTCATCTGGCGCGACTCGCACAGCTCGGCCGGATTGGCGCGCTGGTCCTTGATCTGTTCGAAATAGCCGTCTTCCACCGTCTCATACAGACCGGCGCTGTTGCGGCGCACGTGGTTGCGCGCCAGATTCAGCGCAATCCCGAACAGCCACGTCGACGGTTTCGACATGCCGGCAAAGCGGTCGGCGCAGCGCAGCGCCTCGATGAAGGTGTTTTGCACCACGTCCTCGGCGTCCTCCAGGCTGCGCGTATAACGCTGGACGAAACGCACCAGGTGCTGGCGGTGTTCCTGGAACAGGCGCTCGACATCGACCGGCGCGTCCGCGGGCGAGGCCGCGTTGCAGGTAACAGGCGCGGGCATCATGACAATCTCTCCATGGAGTTTCCGGCGTTAGCAAAGAGTGAAAATTTAGTTTTTAGAAATCTTAATTTCCAAACCGAAATATAGCAGGAAAAGCACTGCTGTTCACGCTTTGCGTCATTTCTTGCCGCAAATTTTGTGCATCGTTGAGAAATTCAGCGGGATGTTCCGCCCAAGCAATAGTATTCCGACAAGAATACGCCGCGTGCGCCGGTCACGACGCCATGCCGCCGAATTGCGCGCGCACCGCGGCGCGCACGCGCGACACCCGCGAGCGCACCGTGCCGATCGGGATCGCCAGATACGCGGCCGCCTGTTCATACGTACCGTCGCCGTTGACCACCAGATCGAAGGTTTCGCGTATCTTCGGCGGCAGGCTGCGCAGCAGCGTATCGACCTGCAAGCTGATCTGGCGCGACTCGCACAGCTCGGCGGGATTGGCGTGCTGGTCGGCGATCTGCTCGATGTAGCCGTCCTCCACCGTCTCGTACAGATCGGCGCTGTTGCGGCGCACCTGGTTGCGCGCCAGGTTCAGCGCGATGCCGAACAGCCAGGTCGACGGCTTGGACAGCCCGGCGAAGCGGTCGGCGCAGCGCATCGCCTCGATGAAGGTGTTTTGCACCACATCCTCGGCGTCCTCGGTGTTGCGGGTGTAGCGCTGGACAAAGCGCACCAGGTGCTGACGGTGCGCCATGAAGAGACGCTGGACGTCGATGCCGGCGACGTGCGGGTGGGTGTCCGGGGTTGCGGCCGATTCGATCAGCATGTCCTGTACTCCTTGTTCGACTGGTTGGCGGAACGGTGCGCGCGGCACCATGGACGCCAAGATAGCAGCGCAAGAATGCGCCGGCGGCGAACCATGAGGATTCGTGAGACTTTGAAAAACGTTGAGGAAATCGTCAGGAAAAACAGGCCGGACAAGGGAACCGCCGCGCCCGCGCGGCCGCGGCGCGCAGGTCGGGGCGCGGCCGGAACCAAAGTCCGGCGGCCGTCACATACGGCTATCCAACCAGCCATCCGGGATACCTCATGCAAGAACTGCGAATACTCAACGGCCTGCACCGCGGCGCCACCCTGCCGCTGGACGCGCAGCCGGTCCATATCGGCGCCGACGAGTCGGCCGACGTCGTCATGGCCGACCACGGCATTGCGCCGGACCACGCGCTGCTGTCGCCCAACGGCGACGGCTGGCTGCTGACGGCCACCGGCGGCGCCATCTATGCGGCCGACAGCAGCCGGCCGCAGCAACTGGTCGAGCTGACGCCCGGCGCCTGCGCCCGCCTGGGCGACATCTGGCTCGGCGTCGCCTGGCAGCAGGCGCCGTGGCAAGCGCCGCCGCCGTTGCCGGAAGCGGAACCGGAATTCGATCCGCGCGCGGCGCACGGCGACAGCACCGCCACCGAAGC
>NZ_WWCX01000102.1:0-21528 GCF_009857655.1 Duganella vulcania | reverse complement strand
GCGCCGAGCTGCCCAGCGCCGGCAACGTGACGGCGCTGAGCGCGGCCAGGTCGGCGCTCGACAGGCCAGCGATGTTGCGCGAGCTCAGGCCGAGGACCTGCTGCGCGCCCAGGCCGGCGACCTGCGCGGTGCGCAGCGCGGCCAGCTGGTCGCTCGACAGCACGGCAAACTGGCGCGAGGTCAGGCTGGACAATTGCAGCACGCTCAGGTTGGCCACCGACGCCGGATTGAGCGCGGCGATGTAGGCGGTGCCCAGCGCGGCCAGGTTGGCGCTGGAGAAACCGGCGATGGTGTCGGACGACAGCGCGCCCAGCTGCGCGGCGTTCATGGCCAGGAATTGCGCCATCGTCAGCGCGGCCAGCTGGCTGCTCGACAGCACGCCCACCTGGGCCGCGCTCAGGCCGGGAATGGCGGCGGTGCGGATCGCGGCCAGGTCCAGCGGTTCGAGGGCGGCGATGGCCTGCGTGCTCAGCGCATGCAATTGGGCGCTGCCCAGGGCGGCGACCTGGCCGGCGGTCAGCGCGACGGTCTCGGCGGTGGTCAGGCCGGCCAGCGCGGCGCTGCGCAGCGCGGCGATCTGCGCCGTGGTCAGCAGTTGCACCTGGCCCAGCGCGGCCAATTGATCGGAACCCAGCGCGGCGATCGCGGCGGTGCGCAGCGACGACAAGGTGGCCGGGTTGAGCGCGGCGATGCCGGCGGCCGACAGGCTGCCCGCCTGCTGCGAGCTCAAGGTGCCCACCTGGGCGGCGTTCAGGGCGTGCAGCTGGTCGCTGCCCAGCGCGGCCAACTGGGCCGTGCTCAGCACCGCCACCTGGCGCGTGCCCAGGCCGGCCAGCTGGGCCGTGCTCAGGCCGCCGAAACTGGCGCTGGCCAGGCCGGCGATGGCGTTGGTGCCCAGCGCGGCGAAGTCGTCATGCTCCAGCCCGGCCAGTCCGTCCGTGCCAAGCGCGTTGAATTGTTTGCTGCTGAGGACGCCGATCTGCGCGGTGGTCAGCGCCGTCACCTGCGCGCTGCTCAGCGCGGCGGCCTGCCGGGTCGACAGCGACGCGATGGCCTGGGTGCCCAGCGCCGCGATGTCGGCCGTCTGCAGCACCGCCAGCTGCACCAGCGACAAGGCGGCCAGCTGCGCGGTGCTCAACGCGGCGGCCTGCGCCGTGGTGAGCGCCGCCACCTGGTCGGTGCCCAGGCCGGCCAGCGCGGCGGTGCGCAGCGCGGCGATCTGGGCGGTGGTCAGCTGCGCGAACAGCGTGCCGCCGGCGGCGTAGCCCAGCCCGGACAGCTGGTCGGAGTTCAACGCGGCCAGCGCGGCGGTGCTCAAGGCCTTCAGCGCGGCGCTGCCAAGCGTGTACAGGTCGGCCGCCGACAGGCCCAGCGCCTGGCGCGAGCCCAGCGCGCCGATCTGCAGCGTCGACAGCGACTGCACTTGCACGCTGCTCAGCGCGGCGACCTGCTCGCTGCTCAGGGCGGCGAAGTGGCGGGTGCCGAGCGCGCCCAGTTGCGCGCTGTCCAGCGAGGCCAGCAAGGCCGGCCCCAGCAGCGCGATGGCGGCCGGGTTCAGCGCGGCCAGGTCGGCGCCCGGCAGGCCGGCGATCGAGTCGCTGGACAGGGCGGCCAGCTGCCGGCTGCTCAGCGCGGCAAATTCGGCGGTGGTGAAGGCGCCCAGCTGGGTGCTGCTCAGCGCGGCCATCTGCTGCGTGCTCAGGCCGGCGATGGTGGCGGTTTTCAGCGCGGCCAGGTCGGCCGTTTCCATGCCGGCGATGGCGTCGGTGGACAGGGCGTTCAATTGCGCGCCGCTCAGCGCGGCGGCCTGCGCGGTACCGAGCGCGGCCACCTGTGCGGCGCCCAGCGCGGCCAGCTGCGACGTGCTCAACGCGGCGATGGCCTGCGTGCCGAGCGCGGCGATGCCGCGCGTGCCGATGGCGGCGATTTCATCGGCCGTCAACGTCGCCAGCTGGCGTGTGCTCAGGGCGCTCAACTGGCCGGTGCTCATCAGGGCCACCTGGTCGGACGACAGGCTGGCGATATTGGCGACGCTCAGCGCGGCCAGGTCGGCCGTTTCAAACGCGGCGATGGCGTCGGTGCTCAGGTAGCTGAAGGCCCGGGTGCCCAGCGCGGCCACCTGGGCGGTGGTCAGCGCGGCGACCTGCGCGCTGGTCAGCGCGCCCATGAAGCCCGACGGCAGCGCGCCCACCGCGTTCAGCGTGGCCGCCTTGATGGCGGCCAGGTCGCGCGTGGTCAGCACCGCGACGTTGCTGGTGGCCAGCCAGGACAGCTGGGCGCTGCTCATCACGGCAAGGTGGTCGGTGCGCAGCGCCGGCACCTGGAGCGAACTCAACGCGGCGATGTCCTCGCTGGTCCACGACAACACATCCTGCGTGCTCAGGGCATTGGCGATCTGGTCGGTGGACAGTATGGGGACGAGGGTGCTCATCGCGAGTTCCTTATTTGATAACACCTTTCACTATAGCAGAATTCGTTCTAATTTCCATAAAGCAACGGATTTATTTTGCTGGTTTTTATCAAAAATTACATGAAAAATGCCGCAAAATCAAAGACTTTGCGGCATCCTTAACCAACAAGCAACGGCTTTTGTGGCGCGGCGATCAAGCCTTGGCTTCGCCGCCCAGCGCCTCGACCACGTCGGCCATCAGCTTGGCCAGTTCGCCGGTCATCAGCATGAAGTCGCCGTCGAAGCGTTCCTCGTCGTTGCGGGTGCTCGATTCCTTTTCCGCGATCACGTCCAGCGGCTTGATGCCCTTGATCGCCAGCGACTCGGTCAGCACGAAGGAGATCTTGCTGTCCCAGGTCATGGCCAGGCGCGTGCACTGCTTGCCGGCCGCGATGTGGCGGCGCACCTCGTCCGCTTCCAGCGTGTGGCGCACATAGCGCACCGCCGCCTTGCTCTCGCCGGTGGCGCGCAGCTCGGTGTCCATGTCGACCGTGAAGCCGGCCGGCGCGTCGTCGGCCTGCAGCCATTCGGTCATCACGCCCACCGGCGAGCGCTGCACGCGCAGGCTTTCCAGCGGCAGCTTGTCGACCGCCTTGAGCAGCAGCTTGATCACTTCGTCGGCCTTGGCCGGGCTGGCCGCGTCCACCACCAGCCAGCCGTTGACCGGATCGAGCCAGGTCCAGACATTGCTGCGGATCGAGAAGGCGCGCGGCAGCAGCTCGTCGGCCACGCGTTCCTTGAGTTCCTTCATCGCCTTCTTGCCGGGAGCGAAGCCTTGCGCCTCTTCCATCTCGGCGGCGCGCGCCTTGGCGACCTGGTTGATGACGGTGTTCGGCAGCAGCTTCTTCTCGGTGCCCAGCAGGATCAGCATTTGCTTGTTGACCACGTGCACCAGGCCACCGTTCGGGCGGGGACGGTCCCAGCCCTGGCGCAGCAGTTCATTGCTGCTGGCCGGGACGAAGGAGTGCGGCTCCAGCGCCGCTTCCAGTTGTTCGGGGGTAAAGGCCCAAGGGGCCGGCAGACGGTAAATCTGTAGATTCTTGAACCACATGTGTTGAGCCTTGTTTCAGTAATGCCAGGGGAGCGCCATTTTACACGGTGATGGCGGCGCCGGACCGAATCTGTTGCTTGCCTAGGCGAACAATTCGCCTTGCCGGGGCACAGCCATCTGCGCAGCTGTGCCGGGCGGCTCCAGCGTGCTGGCGCGCACGCCCAGCAGGCGCAGCCGGCGTTGCAGCGGCACCCGTTTCAGGCATTCGCGCGCGGCCTGCAGGATGCCGGCCGCGTCCGCCACGGGCTGCGGCAGCGTGACGTTGCGGCTGACGATCTGGAAGTCGTCGAAGCGCAGCTTGATGCTGATGGTGCGGCTGACGTAGCCCTTGCGCTTGAGGTCGTCCGCCAGCCGGTCGCACAGCGTGGTCAGGATGGACGACAGCGTGCCCCGGTCCTGGCGCGCGTGCAGGTCGCGCTCGAAGGTGGTCTCGCGGCTGATCGACTTGCTCTCCGAGCTGGTGGAAATGGCGCGGTGGTCGATGCCGCGCGCGGCGTCTGCCAGCCAGGCCGAATAGTGGGCGCCGAAATGGTCCTGCAGCAGGCCGGCGTCGGCGGCCGCCAGCTGGCCGATCGTGGCGATGCCCAGCGCCGCCAGCTTCTCGGTGGCCTTGGGGCCGATGCCGTTGATCTTGCGCACGCCCAGCGGCCAGATGCGCGCCGGGATGTCGTCGTAGCCCAGCACGGTCAGGCCGTCCGGCTTTTCCAGGTCCGAGCAGATCTTCGACAGCAGCTTGTTGGGCGTCACGCCGATCGAGCACGACAGCCCGGTGGCGTCGCGCACGGCCTGCTTGATGCGCTGCGCCAGCTCGCGCGTCTCGCCTGCCACATGGGTCAGGTCGATATAGATCTCGTCGATGCCGCGGTCCTCGAAATCCGGCGCGATGGCGGCCACGGCGTTCTTGAACAGCCGCGACATCTGGCGGTAGGCGTCGAAATTGACCGGCAGCAGGATGGCGTCCGGCGCCAGCTTGGCCGCCTTCATCATGCCCATGGCCGAACCGACGCCCAGCGCGCGCGCCTCGTAGGTGGCGGTGGTGATGACGCCACGGCCGACATAGTCGCGCAGCCGCGAAAACGTGTGGCTGCCGTCCGCCTGCCGCACCGGCTGGGCGTCGCGCCCGCCGCCGATCACCACCGGCAGGCCGCGCAGCTCGGGATAGCGCAGCAGCTCCACGGACGCATAAAACGCGTCCATGTCGAGGTGGGCGATGCGGCGCTGGTCTTCAACCATGATGCGGAGAAATTACTGTGAATGCATACAGTATTCACTAAAATGCATCAGTCCGCAAGACCCCGCCCTATTTGCGGCCGCCGGGGTTACACTGGAGACCACGACCGTTTCCTCCGGCCACCATGACCAAGCGCCTGACCTTCGCATTGCTGAGCACGTTGCTGTCCACCGCCCCGGCGGCGGCGCCGGACGCCTGCCCGCCGGCCAGCGCCGGCTTCAGCGACCTCGGCTACGCTTCCTACCTCGACGGCTCCGCCATCCGCGGCATCACGGTCGACCTGCTGGAGGAAATCCACCGGCGCAGCGGCTGCACCTTCCAGCTGGGCTGGTATCCGCACGGCCGGGTGTACGCGCAATTCTTCAGCGGCCAGCTGGACGTGACCGGCGCCGCGCTGCGCAACGCCGAGCGCGACCGGCACGGCGTGTGGTTGCCCTACACTTATTCGCAGTTCGAACTGGTGCTGCTCAACCAGAGCGCCGGCGAGTTCCGCAGCCTGGCCGATTTTGTCGAGCGCAGCACGGCGCGCCTGAACGTGGCGCGCAGCATCGCGTACTCGCCCGCGACGCAGGCGCAGATGGACCGGCTGCAAAAGCTGGGCCGGCTGGAATACGTCAACGACTTCGGCGTGGTGTTCCGCAAGATCCTGGCCGGCCGCGCCGACGGCACGCTGGCGCCGCCGGCCATCCACGTGCTGCACCAGCGCCAGTTCCACCTGCAGGGCAAGATGCGCGCCACCGCCTTTGCCGAATCGCCGCGCGCGATGGTGGGCATCTACGTGTCGAAGCAGCTGCCGGCGGCGCAGCGGCGGCGCTACACCGAGGCGGTGCGGACCATCGTCGGCGACGGCACGGTGCAGCAGATCTACCTGCGTTATCTGAGCGCCGACATCACCCGCCAGATCTTCGCCGGCGGCGTGCGCGACATCCTGGACGCGATGCCGGCGGACTAGCCATGGCGCGCGCGGAACCACGCGGCGCTGGCCTCGTCGGCCGGGAAGAACGATTCGATACGCAGCTCGTGCACGGTGACATCGTGCGGCGTGCCCAGCGTGGCGATGGTGGTGAACAGGTTCAGCTCGACGCCATCCTTGCGCAAGGTCACCGGCAGGAAGGGCAGGGCGCGCCGGTCCAGGTTGGGCGACGCCTGGCCCAGGCCGTCGACGCCGGGCAGCGCCAGCAACTCGCCCAGCAAGGTGGTGGCTTCGCTGCCGGGGCCGTCGCTCATGGCCTCGCGCTGGATCCAGTGCAGCAGGTCGGCGCCGACCTCCTCCCAGTTGTGCAGGTAGCGCCGCGCGCCGTGCGGATCCAGCATCAGCTTGAGCACGTTGACCGAGCCGTCGGTGGGGATGGCCGCGTCGGCCGGCAAGTCCAGCAGCCAGCGCATCATGCCGGCCGCCGGCGCGTTGGCCAGCGCCAGGTTCCACAGGCGATCGACCACCAGCGCCGGATACGGCGCCTGCTGCGCCAGCATGAAGTCCAGCGCCCGCCGCACCGCGCCCAGCTCGGGGTCGGACAGCTTGCGCTCCTGGTAGGCCGGCGCGTAGCCGGCCGCCAGCAGCATCACGTTGCGCTGGCGCAGCGGGATCTCCAGCACCATGCCCAGCTTGAGGATCAGATCCTTGCTGGGCTGCGAGCGCCCGCTTTCCAGGAAGCTGATGTGGCGCTGCGAGATCGTGCTCTCGGTCGACAAACGCAGCTGGCTGTAGCCGCGCTTGCCGCGCCAGTACTTCAACGCGGCGGCGAAGTCGCTGAAATAATCGGTCGCGCCGTGGGCGCCGGATGGATGCGATGCGGACATGCGGGTCTCCTTGTCCGGCAATGATAGCCCGGCCGCGATCACGCCGCGTTCAGGAAGCCGGTCACGCGGGTCAGGCGGCCGTCCTCGCCCAGCTCGGCGACATCGGTGCCGTGCGCCACCGGCGCGCTGCCCGGCGCGGCCAGCGTCCACGAAAAGCGCACCACGTCGTTGTGGCCGTCCGGCGTGCCGTCCAGTTCGAAGCGGAAGCCGGGGAACTGGCTTTGCGCGCCGGCGATCATGGCGTCGATGCCGTCGTGGCCGGCGCCGCGCATCATCGGGTCGAGGTAGCGGGCGTCCAGCGCGAAGGCGCGCGCCACCAGCGCGCGGCGGGCGGCGGCGTCGCGTTCGTTCCAGACGGCCAGGTATTGGGTGGCGATGTGGGCTGGGGTGTGCATGGTGATCTCCTTGAGTGGTTGATGTCGAATCGACAGAAACCATTGTCCGGAAATCGCTGCGGCGCGGCGATTACGTCCCAGGTAATCGTCGCGCCAGCACCAGCGCGGCGCCGGCCACCAGGCTGGCCGCCAGCAGGTAGATGCCGTTGGCCGTGCTGCCGGTCGCGTCCTTGATGGCGCCGACCAGGTAGGGACTGGCGAAGCCGGCCAGGTTGCCCACCGAGTTGATCAGCGCGATGCCGGCCGCCGCCGCCGCGCCGCCCAGCATCGCGGTCGGCAGGCTCCAGAAGATCGGGAAGGTGCTCAGGATGCCGGCCGTGGCCACGCTCAGCGCGGCCATCGCGATCGCGGTGTTGTCGCTGTAGACGGTGGCCACCACCAGGCCCAGCGCGCCGGCCACGGCCGCCGCGGCCGCGTGCCAGCGCCGCTCGCCGCTGCGGTCCGAGTGGCGCGCGGCCAGCACCATCGCCACCGCCGCCACCGAATACGGGATCGCCGTCAGCAGGCCGATGTCGAACACGTTCTTGACGCCGCTGTTCTTGATCAGCTGCGGCAGCCAGAAGCTCACGCCGTACAAGCCCATCACGAACAGGAAGTACACCAGCGCCAGCAGCCACACCGTGCCGCTGGCGAACACCCGTGCCAGAGGCAGGCGCTGCTGGTGCTGGCCGTCCTCGGCGATGGCGCGTTCCAGTTGCCGCTTGTCGTCCTCGGTCAGCCACTTGGCGGCGCGGATGCCGTCGTCCAGGTAGAACAAAGTCCACACGCCGATCAGCACCGACGGCAAGCCTTCGAGCAGGAACAGCCATTGCCAGCCGCTCAGGCCATGGCGTCCGGCGAAGGCCTGCATGATCCAGCCCGACAGCGGCCCGCCCACCACGCCGGCCACCGCCACCCCGCTCATGAACAGCGCCACCATGCGCGCGCGGCGGTGGGCCGGATACCAATAGGTCAGGTACAGGATGATGCCGGGGAAGAAGCCGGCCTCCGCCGCGCCGAGCAGGAAGCGCAGCAGGTAGAACGTCGCCACGCTGTTGGCCAGCATCAGCGCCGACGAGATCAGCCCCCAGCTGATCATGATGCGGGCGATCCAGATGCGCGCGCCGGTGCGCGTCATCAGCAGGTTGGACGGCACCTCGAACAGGAAGTAGCCGATGAAGAAGATGCCCGCGCCCACGCCGTACACGGTATCGCTGAAGCGCAGGTCGGCCAGCATCTGCAGCTTGGCGAAGCCGACGTTGACGCGGTCCAGGTAGGCCGCCACGTAGCACAGGAACAGGAAAGGCATCAGCCGCCAGCTGACGCGGCGGTACAGGGGATCGAGCCCGGTGTCGGAAATAGTTGTTTTCATTTGCTTATTTTGCAATACAATTTGCGGCTGACGAACAGCCCGGAGCCCTCGACCGCCATGCTACGCATCCTGCCCGCACTCCTTGCCCTGCCCGCCATACTGGCCCTGGCCGCACCGGCCGCGCCACCGGTCGCCGCCACCAAGCCCTGGCGTGAACACTACCATGGGCAAGCACTGGACGACGAATATCACTGGCTGCAAAACCGCCGCGACCCGGCCGTGCTGGCCTACCTGAAAGCCGAGAACGCCCACACCGAGGCCGCCACCGCTGCCATTGCCCCGCTGGCCAAACGGCTGGCGGCCGAGATGCGGAAGCGCACCGCGGCCAGCGAGCTGACGGCGCCGTCGCGCCAGGGCGATTTCTACTACTACAGCCGCAGCGCCGCCGGCCAGCAATACCCGCTCAACTGCCGCCGCCGCGCGGCAGCCGACGGCAGCTACGACGAGAAGGCAGCGGAGCAGATCCTGCTGGACCAGAACCGCCTGGCCCAAGGCAAAAAGTTCTTCGCGCTGGAAGGGCTGATGCCCAGTCCCGACGGCAACCTGCTGGCCTACCGCGCCGACACCAGCGGCAATCACCAGTTCCAGCTGCACCTCAAGGACTTGCGCAGCGGCCGCGAACTGCCCCTGAGCGTGGCGCGCGTGACGTCGATGGAATGGGCGGCCGACAACCGCACCATCCTGCTGACCCAGGCCGATCCGTCCACGCTGCGTCCCGACCGCCTGCTGCGCGTGTCGATCGCGGGCGGCAAGCCGGTGGAAGTCTACCGCGAGCGCGACGGCAACTTCCTGCTCGGCATAGGCCGCACGCACGATGGCCGCTTCCTCGAACTGATGGCCGCCAGCGCCGACACCAGCGACACCTGGCTGCTGCCGCGCGACCAGCCCGGCGCCGCGCCGCGCCTGCTGATGCCGCGCACGCCGGGCCACCGCTACAACGCCGAGACGCACGGCGACCGGCTCTACCTGTTGACCAACAAGGACGCGCCCAACTTCCGCGTGGTCAGCGCGCCGCTGGCCGCGCCGCAGGACTGGACCGAGGTGACGCGGCCCGAGCCCGGCACGCTGATCGAATCGATGGACGTGTACCGCGATTTCATCGTGCTCAACGAGCGCACCGCCGCGCTCAGCCGCCCGCGCATCTACAGCTTCGCCAGCGGGCAGTGGCGCGGCGTGCAGTTCGACGACGAGGTCTACCTGGCGCAGGCCAACACCGAGGCGGCCGGCGTGGCCGGCTACGACGCCACCAGCTACCGGCTGCAATACCAGTCGCCGGTCACGCCGCCGATGGTGATCGAGATCGACCTGGCCAGCGGCGCGCGCACCGTCGTCCAGCGCCAGCCGCTGGCCGGCGTCGACCTCGGCCGCTTCACCACGCGCCGCATCTGGGTCACCGCGCGCGACGGCGTCAAGGTGCCGGTGTGGCTGGCCTACCGCAAGGACGTCAAGCTCGACGGCAGCGCGCCGCTGCTGCTGTACGGCTACGGCGGCTGGGGCTTTCCCAGCGAGGCCAACTTCAACCTCGGCCGCCTGAGCCTGATGGAGCGCGGCGTCATCTACGCCGAGGCGCAGATCCGCGGCGGCAACGACCTGGGCGAGCAATGGCACGACGACGGCAAGCTGATGAAGCGGAAGAATGTGTTCAACGATTTCATCGACAGCGCCGAGCACCTGGTCCGCGAAGGCTACACGCGGCCGGACCGGCTCATCGCCGAGGGCGGCAGTTTCGGCGGCATGGTGATGGGCGTGGTGGCCAACGAGCGGCCGGAGCTGTTCCACGCCATCGTGGCCGCCGTGCCGCAGGCCGACCTGATCCACGAGATCACCGACCCGACGCTGCCGATGGTCACCTATGAATACCTGGAGTCCGGCGACCCGAAGCAGAAGGCCGCCTTCGACTACATGCGCAGCTACTCGCCGTACGACAACATCAAGCGCCAGGCATATCCGGCGATGCTGGTGACGGCGGGCTTCCGCGACACCCAGGCGCAATACTGGCCGGCCGCCAAATACGTGGCGCGGCTGCGCGCGCACAAGACCGACAACCGGCCGCTGCTGCTCAAGACCGACTTCACGTCCGGCCACTACGGCGCCTCCGGGCGCTACGACGCCATCGACGGCAAGGCGTTCGAGCTGGCCTGGATGCTGGACCAGTGGGGCATCGGCAATTAGCCTGCCAAATAATTTTCTAAATAATTTACAAAAACCCTTGCGGAACGGATCAGGCACCTTGTAGAATACGGCCTCGTTCAGCAGTTGCAACAAAGTAGTGAAGCAAAGCTGATATGTTTTCTGGGTGCTTAGCTCAGTTGGTAGAGCGGCGCCCTTACAAGGCGTAGGTCGGGAGTTCGACCCTCTCAGCACCCACCAAGGAAACAGAAAAACGAAATTTGGAGCGGTAGTTCAGTTGGTTAGAATACCGGCCTGTCACGCCGGGGGTCGCGGGTTCGAGTCCCGTCCGCTCCGCCAAATTCCTTTAAGGGCCCGATTCGTCGGGCCCTTAATCATTTCCGCGCTGATTAATACGCGATTAAGCTTAGGCTTGCACATCGGGTGTTATCCTCCCGGCATGATTCTCTCCATCACGTCCTTGCCTCCCTATCTGCGTTTCCGCCTCCGCCTGGCGCAGCAGGCGATGCTGCAGTTCGCGGTCAGCTTCAAGAGTTCGCTCGAATACATCCTGCTCGGTTTCGGCCAGGTGCTGGTGGGACTGGTCGCCTGCCTCGCGCTGCCGGGACTGTTCGCGGCGACGCGGCCGTGGCCGCAGGCGCTGGGCCTGTTCGCGGGCCAGGCATTGATCGCCAGCGCGCCGGTCTGGCTGCTGCGCAAGCGGCTGCTGCCGGCGCAAGTGCTGCAGTGGTGCCGTCCGCTGCCGATCCCCGCGCGCTCGCAGTGGGGCGCCAACATCGCCGTGGCCGGCATGATCATCGTCCCGCTGAGCCTGGCCTACGCGCTGTCCACCGCGATCTGGCTGTTCCAGTGGCCGGACTGGCTGCGACCGGTGGCGCCACAGGCATTGCTGCTGACCGCCGGCTCGCTGCTGCTGGGCTGGATCATCTCGACACTGGTGCTGGCCCGGCGCTGCCGCATGCCGGCCGCCGCCCGGCTCGATCCCGACCGTCCCCTGCCCGGCCCCTATGCACCGCGCCTGCCGGCCAGTGCCGGCACCACGCCAGCGATGCGGCGCGCACGGACCGCGCTGTATCACTGGCGCCAGCTATTCTGGCTGCCGTTCTGGCGCGCGGAAAACCTGGTCGGCATCCAGCAGACCGTGCTGCTGCTGGGCGCCGTGCTGGGCATCGGCGTATGGCTGTGGCATCCGGCCGTGGTGCCGCCTGCTTTGTGGGGCTTCAACGCCGCGCTGCTGCTGATGGTGCTGACCGATCGCGGCGACAAGGCCGTCACCGAACAGATCGCGCTGCTGCGTCCGGTCGCGGCGGCCTGGCCGGCGCGCATCGAGCGCCTGTACCGCTTCGCGCGCTGGTCGGCGCTGCTGCCCGGCCTGGCCGTGATGGCCTGGTTCGCGCTGCTGACGCTGGGCCACCTGGGCCGCGCCAGCAGCGCCGGCTACAGCACCACCGTGGCCACCGTATGGCTGTGCTTTGCCGGCGTCGCCCAGGCCGCCATCATCGTGCTGCGCCGCCTGAGCGTGCGCGGCCGCGTGGGGCTGGTCATCAGCGCCATCATCATCCTCACCGCCATTGGAAGCGAACTATGGAATTGAAGCCCGTGCTGCGCATACAACAGCTGACCTTCGAATACGCCAGCCACCCGCTGTTCCGCCGCTTCGACCTGCAACTGGACACCGGCATCACCTGGCTGCGCGGCGAGAACGGCGCCGGCAAGACCACGCTGCTGAAGCTGGCCGGCGGCGCGCTGACGCCGCACGCGGGCAACATCGTGCTGGACGGCCTCGACATCCAGGCCCAGCCGCTGGCCTACCGCCTGCAGTGCTACTACTGCGGCGGCGACACGCCGCCACTGCCGTGGCTGACCGTGCAGGAAATCCTCGACCTGCACCTGTCGCTGTATCCCGGCACCGACCCGGCGCTGCTCAACGCCGAGCTGCAAGCGTTCCACCTGCTGCACACGCTGGACCAGCCGGTGACCACGTTGTCGCTGGGCCAGCACAAGAAGATGCAGCTGTCGCTGGCGTTGGCGCTGCCGGTGCGGCTGCTGCTGATCGACGAGCCGTTCAACGGCCTCGACGTGGACGCCGTGGCCTACCTGCGCCAGCAACTGTCGGCGCCGCAACGGCTGGCGCGCCAGTGCATCCTGCTCACCAGCCACCTCGACCCGGCCTTGCCGCTGTCCGCCACCGTGCAACTTTAAGTTATCATGGGAATGATGAGCCGGCCCGGCCCGCATTCCCGCACGGAGTTCCCCTGATGTTTGGTTTCCTGAAATCGCCCACGTTGTCGCCGCGTCTGTTGCGCCTGAAGGAATCGGCGCTGTTCGCCACGCTGACGCCGCTCGAACTGAAGATCGTCGACGGCCTGATGCACGAACGCCGCTACCTGGCCGACGAAATCATCTTCGACGAGGGCGAGGAAGGCCAGGCGCTGTACCTGGTGATGTCGGGACGGGTGATCATCAGCCGCAAGCTGGGCGAGACGCGCGAAGTGGTAGCCGAACTGTCGGCCGGGTCCTTCTTCGGCGACCTGGCGCTGCTCGACAACACGCCGCGCAACGCGCAAACGCGCGCGCTGGACAACTGCGAGCTGGCGGTGTTCTTCCGCGCCGACTTCATGGGCCTGATGGAAACCGACGCCGTGATCGGCTACAAGATCTCGCTGGCTTTGGCGCGCCACATCGGCAGCCGGCTGCGCGACTGGATGAGCGGCAAGCCGCAGATCGAGGCGATATGAACTTTTTGCCGACCCAACAGCGCGCCGGGCCGGTAGTCTGGAGCGGCATCATCGCCGCCACCTGCGTGCTGCTGTTCCTGCTGCAGCAGATGCTGTTCCTGGCCATCCCCTTTTTGCTGGGGATCGTGCTGTACTACATTTTGCAACCGCCGATGCAGCGCCTGATCCGCATGGGGCTGAGCCACAACGCCTCCACGATGATCGTCGGCGGCGTGTTCCTGCTGCTGCTGGCGACAGCCGGGCTGGTGTTCATCCTCTGGGACAGCGGGCCGTCCGACTCGTGGCAGGACATGCTGGGCAAATACCTCACCGGCGGGCTGGAGTTCGTGCGCCACACGATGCTGTCGCTCGAGCGCGAATTCCCCATCCTCAAGCAGATCAAGCTGGCGCGCACGGTCAACAGCCGCGTGAGCGCGTTCACCGGCACCTTCGTGCAGAAGCACCTGACCGACATATTGGTATCGGTGGCGGCGTGGCTGCCGTCACTGCTGCTGGCGCCGTTCCTGACCTTCTTCTTCCTGCGCGACGGTTTGCGCTTCAAGAAATTCCTTGCGCGCGCCGTACCCAACGCCTTCTTTGAAAAGACGCTGTGCCTGCTGCACGAAGTGGACCAGACCGCGCACCGCTACTTCCAGGGCCTGATCAAGCTGACCATCCTCGACACGGCGGTGCTGGCCATCGGCCTGTGGGTGATCGGCGTCTCGTCGCCGCTGGTGCTGGGGCTGATCGCGGCAATGCTGGCATGGGTGCCGTACGTGGGCTCCATCGTCGGCTGCATGCTGGTGGTGATGGTAGCCTCGACCGACGCGCCGGCCGACCCGGCGGTGGCCTACATGGCGATCGGCGTATTCATCGCCGTGCGGCTGCTGGACGATTTCGTCTTCATGCCGATGACGCTGGGGCGCAGCCTGCACATCCATCCGCTGATCACGGTGCTGATGATCTTCATCGGCGGCTCGGTAGCCGGGGTGGCGGGGCTGATGCTGGTGCTGCCGCTGCTGGGCGTGGTGATGGTCATCGGCGAAACGCTGGGCCGGCTGATCACCGATCCACGCCTGCGCGCGCGCCACCGCAACGCCATGGAACTGCGCACCCGCCAAGCCAGCGTCGACCTAACATAATTGGGGTCAAGTCTGACATTCGGACACGGGCTCTGCTGTAAAGCGCCGCTTTACAGCAGAGCCCGTGTCCGAATGTCAGACTTGACCCCAATATTGTTCACTCGATGTTGCGACATAAAAAAAGGGCCGCTGTTGTAGCGGCCCTTGTTCTTTGGCGCGATCGCTTACGCGGTCATCGCTTGCTGCTCTGCGGACTCGGCCACCACTTCCTCGTCGTCCGAGCGGATCAGGTGGTCAAAGGCCGACAGTGCCGCCTTCGCACCTTCGCCGGTGGCGATGATGATCTGCTTGTACGGCACCGTGGTGACGTCGCCAGCCGCGAACACGCCGGGGACCGAGGTCTGGCCACGCGCATCCACTTCGATCTCGCCGTGGCGCGACAACGCCACCGTGCCCTTCAGCCATTCGGTGTTCGGCACCAGGCCGATCTGCACGAACACGCCTTCCAGCTCGACCTTCCTGGCTTCGCCCGACACACGGTCGTTGTAGCTCAGGCCGTTGACGATCTTGCCGTCGCCGTGGATCTCGGTGGTCTGCGCCGAGACGATCACCGTCACGTTAGGCAGGCTGTGCAGCTTGCGTTGCAGGACCGCGTCGGCGCGCAGCTCGGCGCCGAATTCGATCAGCGTCACGTGCTTGACCAGGCCGGCCAGGTCGATCGCCGCTTCCACGCCGGAGTTGCCGCCGCCGATCACCGCCACGCGCTTGCCCTTGAACAGCGGACCGTCGCAGTGCGGGCAGTAGGCCACGCCGTGGTTGCGGTATTCCTTCTCGCCCGGCACGTTGATCTCGCGCCAGCGGGCGCCGGTCGCCAGGATCACCGACTTGGCTTTCAGGGTCGCGCCGGTCGCGGTCTGCACCTCGATCAGCTTGCCCGGCACCAGCTTGGCGGCGCGCTGGGTGTTCATGATGTCAACGTCGTATTCCTTCACGTGCTGCTCCAGCGCCACGGCGAACTTCGGACCGTCGGTGGCGGTGACCGAGATGAAGTTCTCGATCGCCAGGGTGTCGAGCACCTGGCCGCCGAAACGCTCGGCCAGCACGCCGGTCTTGATGCCCTTGCGGGCCGCGTAGACAGCCGCTGCCGCACCGGCGGGACCGCCGCCGACGATCAGCACGTCGAACACGTCTTTCTTGCTCAGCTCGGCGGCCTGGCGGGCGCCGGCGTTGGTGTCCAGCTTGGCCAGGATCTCTTCGACGCTGGTGCGGCCCTGGCCGAAGTGCTCGCCGTTGAGGAACATCATCGGCACCGCCATGATCTGGCGCGCCTCGACTTCCTGCGGGAACACGCCGCCGTCAATGGTGGTGACCTTGATGCGCGGGTTGATCACCGACATCGCGTTGAGCGCCTGCACCACTTCCGGGCAATTGTGGCAGCTCAGCGAGATGAAGGTTTCGAATGCGTAATCGCCATCCAGGTTGCGGATCTGCTCGATCACGGCGTCGTCGAACTTGATGGTGTGGCCGCCGACCTGCAGCAGCGCCAGCACCAGCGAGGTGAATTCGTGGCCCATCGGCACGCCGGCGAAACGCACGCCGATGTCGGTGCCTGGGCGGTTGATGCTGAACGACGGCTTGCGTTCGGCATCGTCGGTGCGCTTGACCAGCGTGATCTTGTCGCTCAACAGGACGATCTCCTGGAGCAGTTCTTCCATCTCGCGGGCCTTGGCGCTGTCATCGAGAGAAGCGACGATCTCAATCGGTTGCACCACTTTTTCCAAGTAGGCTTTCAACTGGGTTTTGAGAGTAGCGTCTAACATGATTTTTCTTCCTTTTACAAATATTTAGGCGTATGCCGGGCCGGACGCCCGGACCGGCATCGCGGTATTACTTGTCTACTGCAGTCTGCTTCAAGACTTAGATCTTGCCGACCAGGTCCAGCGAAGGGGTCAGGGTTGCTGCGCCTTCGGTCCATTTGGCTGGGCAGACTTGGCCTGGGTGCTCGGCCACGTACTTGGCGGCCTTCACTTTGCGCAGCAGCTCGGAAGCGTCGCGGCCGATGCCGTTGTCATGCACTTCCATCACTTTGATGAAGCCTTCTGGATTGATGACGAAGGTGCCGCGCAGTGCCAGGCCTTCTTCTTCGATCATCACTTCAAAGTTGCGCGACAGGGTGCCGGTTGGGTCGCCGATCAGCGGGTAGTTCACTTTCTTGATCGCATCCGAGGTGTCGTGCCATGCTTTGTGCGCGAAGTGGGTGTCGGTCGACACGCCGTACACGTCCACGCCCAGCTTGGCGAATTCAGGCTGCTGCTCGGCCAGGTCTTCCAGTTCGGTCGGGCACACGAAGGTGAAGTCGGCTGGGTAGAACATCAGAACGGACCACTTGCCCTTCAGGGATTCGTCGCTCACGTCGATGAACTTGCCGTTGGCGTATGCGGTGGCCTTGAATGGTTTGATTTGGGTATTGATCAGAGACATTGTGGTTTCCTCGTTGGGTTGTGAATCATTGAGACGCCAGTTTAAGGGCTTTTGCCCCATTTGCAAAATTGATTGTTCCAATAGTTTCAATAGCTATCCACTATAGGATTGGCAAACGGAATAGCTATTATCGCCGTTTCGGCACGGGCGTACCGGATGAAATCAGGCGGCAGCCTGCTGGCGCAGCAGCTGGTCGAACTGCTCGGCCGGCATGGGGCGGGCGAACAGGTAGCCCTGGCCGTAGTCGCAGCCGGCCGCGGCCAGCAGGTCGCGCTGCTCGGGCGTCTCCACGCCCTCGGCGATCACCCGCAGGCCCAGCTTGTGGGCCATGACGATGATCGCGTCCGACAGCGCCATGTCGCTGGAGTCCGGCGCCAGGTTGCGGGTGAAGGAGCGGTCGATCTTCAGGTAGTCGATGTCAAACTTCTTCAGGTAGGACAGCGACGAGTAGCCGGTGCCGAAGTCGTCCAGCGCGACCTGGATGCCGGCGTCGCGCAGCTGCAGCAGCTTGTTGCTGACCGTGGTGTTGGCGTCGAGCAGCAAGCCCTCGGTGATCTCCACCACCACCGACTGGCCCGGCAGGTCCAGCGCCTGCAGGTAGGCGAGCCAGGCGTCGTAGGCGCCGTCCTCGCGCTGGAATTCCAGCGGCGACTGGTTGACGCTGACCTGGAACTCCGGGTGGTGCTCGTGCCGCCAGCGCTGCACCCAGCGCGCCGATTCGCGGAACACCCACTCGCCGATGTCGACGATCAGGCCGCTCGCCTCGGCCAGCGGAATGAAATCCATCGGGCTGACCACGCCGCGCTGCGGGTGGTTCCAGCGGATCAGCGCCTCGGCCTTGTGGATGCGCCCGCTCTTGAGGTGGACGATGGGCTGGAAGTACAGCGCGAACTGATCGCCCTTGAGCGCGCCGCGCAGGTCATTGGTCAGGCGCATCCGGTTGAGCGCGGCCACCTGCAGGGTCGGCGTGAAATAGCTGTAGCGGTTGCGCCCGGCGCCCTTGGCGGCGTACATGGCCTGGTCGGCGTGCTTGAGCAGGTCGTCGATGTCGAGCGCGTCGTCCGGGTACAGCGTGATGCCGATGCTGGCCGACACGAACGCTTGCTCCTGCCCCAGCGGGAACGGCTGGCGCAGGCTGTCGATGATGTGCTGGGCGATCTGCTCGACCCGCTCGGTGCCGTCCAGCTCGGACAGGATCACGGTGAACTCGTCGCCGCCCAGCCGCGCCACCGTGTCCGACTTGCGCACGCAGGCGCCGATGCGGCGCGCCGCGTCCACCAGCAGGATGTCGCCCTGGTGGTGGCCCAGCGTGTCGTTGACCTCCTTGAAATGGTCGAGGTCGATGAACAGGATGGCGATGTGCGAGCGGTCGCGCTGGCTCTTGAGCATGTCGTGCGCCAGCCGGTCATGGAACATGCGGCGGTTGGGCAGCTGGGTCAGCGGGTCGAAGTTGGCCTGCTGCCAGATCAGCGCCTCGCTCTGCTTCTTGTCGGTCACGTCCTCGATCATGCACAGGTGGTGCGGGTGGCTGCCCTTCTCGGTCTCGATGGCGGTGACCGACACCTCGATCCACACCAGCTCGCCATCCGGGCGGAACAGGCGGTTGGTGATCTTGAAGCTGTGCACCTCGTGCGCCAGCAGGCGCCCCATCTGCACCTTGATCTGGGCCACGTCCTCCGGGTGGCCGGCCTCCAGCCAGCGCATCGCCGCCAGCTCGGCCTGCGAGCGGCCGACGATCTCCTGGAAGCGCGGGTTGATGTCGCGGTATTCGTAGGTGATCGAATCGACCAGCGCGATGCCCAGCGGCGAGGCCTCGAACATGGTGCGGAAGCGCTGCTCGCCGGTGCGGATGGCGGCGTTGGCGCGGCGCCGTTCGCGCGCCAGCAGGCTGAAGTGGATGGCCGCGCCCACCACCAGCAGCAGCGCGGCCGCGCCCAGCACGCGGTACAGCCACAGCAGGCGGGCGCCGCCGCCGCCGTCCATGCTGTACATGAAGCCGTCGAAATTGGCGTTCTTGGGCACCATGCCCAGGCCGGCGTAGACGTCGGCGATGTGGCGCCAGCGCTCGGGGTTCTGGTAGCCGATCTCGACGAGCACCGGCTGCACCAGCGGCACCATCTGGCGCGCCTCGTACAGCAGGTGGGCGCGGTCGCTGCGGTGCGAATACTTGCTCAGGATGATGTCGGCCATCTCCTCCTGGTGGCTCATGGCCCACTGCCAGCCGCGCATGCTGGCGGCGCGGAAGGCGCGCACCCGGGCCGGATGGTTGGCGATCTCGCGCTCGCTGGTGAACAGGTTGTCGCCGTAGAAATCGATGCCGACCGCGCGCGGGCTGTAGATGTCGTAGGGGAAGCCGAGGCGGTCGAAGGTGTCCGGCTCGTTGGTGGTGTAGACCGCGATGGCGTCCACCCTGCCGCTGATCAGGTCGGCCGTGTTGTAGGTCGGTTCGACCCGCTGGAAGCTGGTGGCCGGGATGCCTTCCTTGATCAGGTAGGCCAGCAGCTCGTCCGCGCTGCCCAGCTCGTCGGTCAGCGAGCCGATCATGGCGCGCTTGCCGATGATGCGGCGGATGTCCGGTTCGGCGCTGGTCTGGCGCATCGCCAGCGCGTACGGCGAGTGCTGGAACACCACGCCCAGCACCACCACCGGCTTGCCGGCCAGGCGCGCCAGCAGCAGGCTGCTGGCGCCCACGCCGTACTCGGCCTTGCCGGACACGACATCGCGTTCCGGCTCGTTGCCGTCCGCGCCCTCGAGGATGGCCACGTCCAGCCCGGCCTCGCGGTAATAGCCCTGCTCCAGCGCGGCGTAATAGCCGGCGAACTGGAACTGGTGGCTGTGCTTGAGCTGCAGCGTGATCTTGTCCTGCGCCGCGGCCGGCGCCAGCCACAGCAGCGCCAGCAGCGTCAGGCCGCCAAGGCGCAGCCGGCGCAGGGCACGGGGGGAGGGGGAAGAAGCGGGGGCGGCATCGGGTAAAGACACTAGGGTTCCTGAGGGAAGCGACATAGGTGAAATTGTAGCCGCTTCAGCGACCGATATCGTCGCTTTCTGACCATACCCAGGCATAAAACACAACGGACGGCCGGGCTCGCGCCCGCCGTCCGTCGAAACAGCGTAATACTACTTAGTTCGGTACCTTGACCGGGATCGGCGAGTACGGGACGGCCAGGTTGCTGCCCAGCTGGCCTTCCTGGTTGCGGCCCCAGCCCCACAGCGTGTCGTCCGCCTTCAGGCCCAGGCTGTGGGCCCGGCCGGCCGCCACGGACAGCCAGTTGTTGTCGGTGCCGACCTGCTGCGGCGTGGTGACGTCGGTGCCGCCGGTGCCCAGCTGGCCCTCGGTGTTGGCGCCCCAGCTCCACAGCGTGCCGTCGTTGCGCACGGCGAGGGTGTGCTGGGTGCCGGCCGCGACCTGCGACCAGTTGGTGTCGGTGCCGATCTGCACCGGCGAGGTCAGGTCGACCGAGCCGTTGTTACCCAGCTGGCCATAGGTGTTCTGGCCCCACGCGTACAGGGTGCCCGAGGTGGTGATGCCGGTGCTGTGGAAGGCGCCGGCCGACACCGAGTTCCATTTGGCCGTGCCGATCTTGACCGGCGCCGGCACGTCGACCTTGAGCAGGTTGCCGACCTGGCCATAGGCGTTGCCGCCCCAGCCGTACAGGTCGTTGCCGGCCTGGATCCCCATCGTGTGGGTTTCGCCGGCCGTGATCGCCAGCCACACCGCCGTGCCGATCTTGAGCGGCGCGGAACGGTTGATCGTGGTGCCGTCGCCCAGCTGGCCGCGGTCGTTGCGGCCCCAGGCGTACAGCAGGCCGGTGCTCTTGATCGCCAGCGCGTGGGCCTTGCCGGCCGTCACCATGCTCCAGTCCTTGTCCTTGCCGACCTGGACCGGCGCGGCGCGGTTGGTCTGGGTGCCGTCGCCCAGCTGTCCGTCCTGGTTGTAGCCCCAGGCCCACAGCGTGCCGTCGGTGCGGATGGCCACGGCGAACTGGTCGCCCAGCGCCACCTGTTTCCAGCCGGCTCCGCCGCCCGACACCAGCACCGGCACGTTGCGGTTGATGGTGGTGCTGTCGCCCAGCTGGCCCTTGATGTTCTCGCCCCAGCTGTACAGATTGCCGTCGGCCCGGCGGGCGATGGTCTGGTTGCCGCCGGCCACCACGGCGCGCCACGGCGCGGTGACGGTGATGGACAGCTTGCCGGTCACGCCGTCCTGGGTGGCGGTCAGGGTGTCGGTGCCGACCAGCTTGCCGGTCAGGTTGCCCGAGGTGGAAATCTGCAGCACCGTGGAATTGGCCGGTCCCCACACCAGGCCGCCGGTTGCGGCCAATACCTTGCTGCTGCCGTCCGAATACAGGCCGGTGGCGGTCATCTGCTTGGCGGCGGCGGCGATCGCGATGGTGGTGGCGTTGTCGGCGCTGCTGATGGTGATGCTTTTCAGCGTGGGCGTGCCGGTGGACGAGCCGCCGCCACCGCCGCCGCCACAGGCGGCCAGGATGGCCAGCACGGGTACCAGCAGCAGGGTCGAGAATTTAAATTTTTTCATGATCTTCCAGTTCACAGAATGGGGTCTGCGTGCGGGGCCGACCGGAACGGTGGCCAGCTTGCTTGCAAGTGTAGCCGCAAGCGCTCCTCACGCATCGTTGGAGCAAGCCTGAATTATCCACGCAATTGCACCGATCGGGGAATTTAACAACATTTCTTTGTGGGAATAGACGAAAAAAAAGCAGCGCCCCGGGGGGCGCTGCCCATTCGATGCCGATCCGACGCCGGCCGGCGGCTTACTTGCGGCCGCGCGGGGCCGGCTTGGCGCCCTTGGCCGGGGCGGCGGCGGCCGGCCGCTTGACCTT
>NZ_WWCX01000101.1:0-22619 GCF_009857655.1 Duganella vulcania | reverse complement strand
CGCGGGTCCGCGCACAGCAGCTGGCGCGGCTCGAGCGCCTGTTCCGCCACAGCGCCGGCAGCGACGGCGGCGCCGTGCTGCTGGCGCAGCTGCGCGCCTACCGGGAGGGCCCGCAGCCATGAACGCCGACACCATCATCAAGGCCGTGCGCGACCTGCCGTCGCTGCCGGCGGTGGTCAACGAGCTGCTGGCCACCATGCAGCAGGACGACATCGACACCCACGCGCTGGCCGCCAAGATCACGCTCGACCAGGCGCTCACCGCCAAGACGCTGCGGCTGGCCAACTCCTCGTTCTACGGCATGCCGGCCAAGGTCACCACCATCCAGCAGGCGGTGTCGGTGCTGGGCTTCCACGCCATCCGCACGCTGGTGACGGCCTGCTCGGTGACGGCCAGCTTCGCGCCCGTGCCCGGCAGCGAGTTCGATTTCCAGGCCTTCTGGCGCCACTCGATCGCCAGCGCCGTGTGCGCACGCGTGCTGGCGCCGCACGTGCGGGTCAACCCGGACACCGCCTTCACCGCCGGCCTGCTGCACGACCTGGGCACGCTGGTGCTGGCCACCCGCTTCCCGGACGAATACCGCCGCGTGATCGCCCACCGCCGCCAGCACGACTGCCCGGCCGCGCCGGCCCAGATGGCCGTGTTCGGCATCGACCACGCCAGCGTCGGCAGCGCGCTGGCCGAACACTGGAAATTCCCGGAGGCCATCCAGGCCACCGTGGCCGACCACCATCATCCCGCCGAGACCGGCCCGGCCACGCTGTCGACCGTGATCTACGCGGCCAACATCCTGGCCCACGCGCTCGACCTGTCGGGCCAGGAGGACGACCAGGTGCCGCCGCTGTCGCTGGCCGCCTGGCAGTCGCTGGGCCTGGGCGAGGCCGCCTGGGCCGCCGTGTTCGCCGAGAGCGAGCAATTGTTCGAAACCATGTGCCAGATGCTGACTCCATGACCGCCGCCGCCCCATCCCCTCCCATCGCGCCCGCCGCGCCCACGCCGCCGGAGAGCGCCGTGCATGACAGCATCGCGCTGTCCGAGTTCTTTGACGGCCATCCGGTGGCCACCTTCGCCATCGACACCCGGCACGTGATCACGCACTGGAACCGCGCCTGCGAACACCTGCTGGGCTGGAGCAAGCAGGCCATGGTCGGCACCAGCAACCACTGGCAAGCCTTCTATCCCAAGCCGCGCCCGGTGCTGGCCGACCTGATCGTGGCCGCCGACGACCGCCTGCTGGAGCTGCACTACCCCGGCAAATACCAGGCCTCGTCGCTGATCCCCGGCGCCTACGAGGCCGAGGACTTCTTCCCCAACATCGGCGCCAGCGGCCACTGGCTGCACTTCACGGCGGCGCCGCTGCGCGACCACCAGGGCCGCGTCGTCGGCGCCATCGAAACGCTGCGCGACGTCACCGAGCGGCGCGTGGCCGAGAACGCGCTGCGGCGCGCGCACGACAACCTCGAGCACGTGGTCGAAAAGCGCACCGCCCAGCTGGCCGACATGAACGAACAGCTGCAGGAGGACATCCGCCAGCGCCACCTGGCCGAGGCCGAACTGCGCCGCAGCAACCTGGAGCTGACCGCGCTGAACGACCAGCTGTCGCGCACCCAGCAGCAGCTGGTGCAGGCCGACAAGCTGGCCTCGATCGGCCAGCTGGCGGCCGGCGTGGCGCACGAGATCAACAATCCGATCGGCTACATCTTCTCCAACTGCACCACGCTGCAAACCTACCTGGACCAGCTGTTTGAAATGCTGCACGCCTACCAGCAGGCCGAGGCCGAGCTGCCGCCCGCGGCCGCGGCCGCCCTGCGCGCGCGGCGCGCGGAGCTCGACCTCGACTTCCTGCGCGAGGACATCCCCTCGCTGATGGCCGAGTCGCGCGAGGGCATCGTGCGGGTGCGCCACATCGTCCAGGACCTGAAGGACTTCTCGCGGGTGGACGCCAACCAGGACTGGGTGTGGGCCAATCTGCACCGCGGCATCGACTCCACCCTCAACATCGTCGGCAACGAGGTCAAGTACAAGGCCGACGTGGTCAAGGAATACGGCGACATTCCCGACATCCAGTGCCTGCCGCTGCAGATCAACCAGGTGGTGATGAACCTGGTGGTCAACGCCGCCCACGCCATCGGCGAGCAGCGCGGCCGCATCACGGTGCGCACCGGCACCGACGGCGAACAGGTGTGGATCGACGTGGCCGACAACGGCAGCGGCATCTCGCCGGACACGCTGTCGCGCATCTTCGACCCCTTCTTCACCACCAAGGCGGTCGGCAAGGGCACCGGGCTGGGACTGTCGCTGGCCTACGGCATCGTGCAGAAGCACGGCGGCCGCATCGACGTCGACACCGAGCTGGGCAAGGGCACCCGCTTCCGCGTGCACCTGCCGATCCACCAGCCCGAGGCCACCGCCGGGGAGGCGCCATGAACGCCGCGCTGGCGCCGGCCCCGGCCGCGGCCGCCACGCTGCTGTTCGTGGACGACGAGCCCAACATCCTGTCCTCGCTGCGCCGCCTGTTCCGCCCGGCCGGCTACCGCGTGCTGATCGCCGAGAGCGGCGCGCTGGGGCTGGCGGTGCTGGAGAAGGAACAGGTCGACCTGGTGATCTCCGACATGCGCATGCCGGAGATGAACGGCGCCCAGTTCCTGGCCCAGGTGCGGGCGCGCTGGCCCGACACCATGCGCCTGCTGCTGACCGGTTACTCGGACATCCAGTCGATCCAGGACGCCATCAACTGCGGCGAGATCTACCGCTACATCACCAAGCCGTGGGAAGACGGCGACATGCTGCTGGTGGTGCGCCACGCGCTCGAGCGGCGCCAGCTGGAGCAGGAGAAGCTGCGGCTGGAAGCGCTGACGCTGCGCCAGAACGAGGAGCTCAAGGCGCTCAACCAGAGCCTGGAGGCCAAGGTCGAGGCGCGCACGCGCCAGCTCAAGGCCGAGCACGACGCCACCGCCGCCGCCAACAACAAGCTCAAGCGCAACTTCGTCACCACCATCAAGATCTTCTCCAGCATGATCGAGCTGCGCGCGCACAACAAGCCGGGCCACGCGCGCCTGGTGGCCGAGCTGGCGCGCCAGCTGGCGGTGCGGCTGGAGCTGGACGCGCGCGAGACGCAGGAAATCTTCATCGCCGCACTGCTGCACGACATCGGCAAGATCGGCTTTTCCGACGAGCTGCTGCAGACGCCGCTGACCATGCTGCACGGCGAATCGCTGGGCCTGTTCCGCAAGCATCCGCAGCGCGCCGCCGAACTGCTGATGCCGCTGGAGGACCTGCGCGGCAGCGCCGCCATCCTGCGCGGCCAGCTGGAGCGCTTCGACGGCAACGGCTTCCCGGACGGCCTGGCCGGCCTGGCCATTCCGCTGGGCGCGCGCATCCTGGCGCTGGCGGCCGACTACTACAACCTGCAGCAGGGCGCGATGGTGCAGCGCCACCTGCGGCCGGAGGAAGCCAAGTCGCTGATCCTCGACGCCAGCGGCAAGCGCTACGATCCGAACGTGGTGGCGGCCTTCCGCCAGATCGTCGACGGCGGCGCCGACGCCGGCGCCGGGGTCGAGGTGCTGTCGGGCGAACTGCTGCCGGGCATGACGCTGGCGCGCGACCTGATCAGCCGCGACGGCCTGATGCTGCTGTCGGTCGACCACGTGCTGGACGCGCGCATGATCCAGCAGGTGCAGGACTTCGAAACCAAGAGCGGCGCCCGGCTGGCGATCTGGGTGCGCAATCCGAAGGGGGACGCATGAGCAAGATCCTGCTGGTGGACGACGAGGTCAACGTCCTCAACGCGCTGCAGCGCGCGCTGCTGCAGATGCTGCGCGACGCGCCGCCGCAGATCGAGACCTGCACCGATCCGTACGAGGCGCTCAAGCGCATCTGCTACTGCGATTTCGACCTGGTGATCTGCGACTACCACATGCCGCAGATGACCGGCGGCGAGCTGCTGCAGGCGCTCAAGGATGTGGCGCCGGACACGGTGCGCATCATGCTCAGCGCCTCGACCGAATACAACACCGTGCTCAGCGCGATCAACCAGGCGCAGGCGTTCCGCTTCATCAGCAAGCCGTGGGACGCGGCCGAACTGGAGCAGAATGTGCGGCAGGCGCTGGCGCAGCGCGCGGCGCTGGCGGCGCCGCCGCCCACGCCGCAGGAGCTGGAGGCGCAACGGCTGGAGGCCGAGGAGCCCGGCCTGCTGGACGTCAAGCGCGACGACGACGGCGCGGTTATCCTGTAGCGGGTGTGGCCTGCGCGGCCTGGGCCGGCTGCACCGGCAGGTGCACGGTGAAGCGCGTGCCCTTGCCCACCACCGAGGCCACCTCGATGCGGCCGCCGTGGCGGTTGACGATGCCGTACGACAGCGACAAGCCCAGCCCGGTGCCGCTGCCGACCGGCTTGGTCGTGAAGAAGGGCTCGAAGATGCGGTGCAGGTTTTCCGGCGCGATGCCGCAGCCGTTGTCGCCCACCTCGATCCATACCCAGCCGTCGGCCGCGCCGGTGCGGAGGGTGATCACGCCGGTCTCGCGCAGCGCGTGGGCGGCGTTGACCAGCAAGTTCATGAACACCTGGTTCAGCTGCGAGGCCAGGCAGGTGACCGGCGGCAGCACGCCGTACTGCTTCTCCACCTTGGCCTTGTACTTGATCTCGTTGCTGACGATGTTGAGCGTGCTGTCCAGGCCGTGGTGCAGGTCGGCCACCTGCCACTCGGTCTCGCCCACGTGCGAGAAATCCTTGAGCGCCTGCACGATGTCCTTGACCCGCTTGAGGCCGTCCATCGATTCGCGCACCAGGTCGGTCACGTCCTCCTTGAGGAATTCCAGGTCGGCCTGTTCGCGCATCGTGGCCAGCTGGGCCGCCAGCGCCGGGTGCGGCGCGGCCGCCTGCTCGTAGCGCTCGATCACGCCCAGCAAGGTGCCGACGTAGTTCTTCAGCGAGCCCATGTTGGAGTTGACGAAGCCGACCGGGTTGTTGATCTCGTGCGCGATGCCGGCCGCCAGCTGGCCGATCGAGGCCATTTTTTCCGATTGCAGCAGCTGCTCGTGGGCGTTGCGCAGCTCGCCGATCAGCGCCTGCTGCTCGACGCCCTTGGCCTGCAGCGCCTCCTCCATGCGCTTGCGCTCGGTGATGTCGGTCAGCGAGCCGATCACCTCCAGCGGCACGCCGTTCTCGTCGCGGATCAGGCGCAGCGTGTCGTGCATCCACAGGTAGCTGCCGTCGCTGATGCGGAAGCGGTATTCGTAGGCGCGCTGGCCCTCGCTGAACACCAGCGCCAGGCTGGAGAAGATGTTGGGCGCGTCGTCGGGATGGATGTGGTCGAACCAGAAGTTGGGGTCGGCCACCATCTGCTCGGGCCGGTAGCCCAGCACGTTCAAGGCGTTGTTGCTGACGAAGGTCATCTTGAAGTCGCCGCTGGGCACGGTGCAGTAGATGATGGCCGGCGTGTTGTCGACCAGGTACTGCAGGCGCACCAGGGGCGAAGCCGCCTCGGCCACCGGCGCGGCACGGGGCGCGGCGGTGTCGGAAGAAAAGTCGAATTCCTCGAATTGCATAATGGTAGCCTCGCGACGGCGTCGGTCCTGCGCACTTTGCGGTCCTGCGCAGTGCAGTTTGATTATGCCCTAGTTCCCGTGCGGAAGGTAATCAATGCGACCAGTGTGGCGCCCAGTCATACGATGGCTCCGGCGGTGGCGGTGGCGGCGGCGACATCCACGCGCGCGGATCGACCCGGTAGTATTTGAGGAATTCGGCAAACAGCTCGGCGTGGTGCTCGGCCATCTGGTACGGCTTTTCAAAGAAGGTTTCGGTGGCGACCGCGAAGAATTCAGCCGGGTTGGTGGCGCCGTAGTGGTCCATCACGCTGTGCTGGCGGTACATCGCGCTGTGGCGCAGGTGCTGGAAATCGCGCTCCAGCACCTCCGACCATTCGCGGTAGCTGGCCGGGTTGCCGAGGTACGGGGCGCCGTTGGCGCGGCCCGACTCGCTGTCGAGCTGGTGGGCGAATTCGTGCAGCACGATGTTGTGGCCGTCCGTCCAGTCGCCCGCGCCGCGCTGCACGTCGTCCCACGACAGGATCACGCGGCCGTCGTCCCACGATTCGCCCAGCATGCTCTGGTGGCCCGGCGTGACCACCCCGCCCGGCCCGACCTCGGCGCGGCGCGCCACGAAGGCGCCGGGGTAGACCAGGATGGTGTGCAGCGCGGGATAGACCTTGGTGGGCCGGTTCAGCAGCAGCAGGCAGGCCTGGCCGGCGATCGTGACGGCCATCTCGTCGGTGACCTCCAGCCCTTCGCAGCCGATGAATTTTTTCTGGTGCAGGAATTGCACCACCAGCCGCTGCAGCTGCTGCCGCAGGCCGGCGTCCATGCGCAGGTAGACCGGGATGTTGCGCTGCAGGACGGCCACCGCCTCGGCCGGCAGCGGCTGCGCCAGCACCCGGCGCAAGCGCCAGCGCGGGTAGTAAAAAGGCAGCGCTATCAGCAGCGCCGTCAGGCCTATCCAGGTCAAAGCTTCCATGTGCCGCGCGTCCGTATGATGTATGTCCAGTCAGGGCTAGGTGGGGCGCCTTGCCGACATTTCAATATGCAAACAGCCGGGCGTGACCCGGCTGTCTCATCATACGCCGTGCGCGGCGGTCAGACGGTTTCTTCCTTTTGCATCGATGGCGCCGAGCCGAACAGCGCGGCCACCAGCGGATCGCGCATCACCGGGCCGCGGTTGACGCGGATCGCGTAGTGCGTGTCGTCGGCCAGGATGTGGAAGTGGCGGCCGCTGCCGGCCATCGCCTGTTCGCGCAGGCCCGGACGCTCCTTGCGCGGTGGCGCGCCTTCGCGTTTCGGCTGGACGATGGCGGCCAGGAAGGCGCTGACGCGCTCGGGATCCGGCGTGAGCTGGTAGACGGCCTTGCCCAGGTAGGTGGCCGTGCCCTCGACGTAGCGGGCCAGCTCGATCACGCCGGCCTCGCGCAGGTCGCGGATGTACTTGCGGGCGCCGGACGGCGAGAACTTGAGGAACCAGGCGATTTCGTCGGCCAGCATCTCGTGCAGCTGCAATTCGCCGATCAGCTTTTGCATGTTTTCAATGCGGCGCAGCGTGGCCGAGGTCGAGCGGACGCGCTCGATGGAAGCCATCGACAGCGCAGGCTTCCGGTCCAGGGGCGCCGGGGCGGGACGCTCCACCAGCATCAGCTTGGCCGTGGTGGACTGCATTTCCGGCGAGGCTTTCATCTCGTTCTGGACCAGATGTTGAGGTTGTCTAACTGCATGCATGGGATCACTCCTTATAACAATTGCCGAGATTAGTGGCAGCGGATGGCGTGGCGGGCGGCTGGCATCTCGCTACGGTCTCTGCATCTGACTCAAGAATGCCTTTTCGCAGCGCTTTGGTCTGTGCGGCAACGAACATTAGCGAAAATACTGGGCACTTAAGCTGTGACAAGGCGGTTTTATTTAAGTTTCAAGAAGTGTGATGAATTTGATACAGCGCAAGCCTTCGTACGCTAACGCACGGAAGAGCTGCACCAAACTGCTTATTCTCCGGTCGAACAGCGACATTCACTTGCTGTTGCAGCAGCACACTCATCACTAATCGGGAGCTCATTTTGAATAAGACTAAGAAAATCGCCCTCGCGGCCGCAGCGTTATGCGCGTCGTTTTCCGCCCTGGCACAGGATGCGGTCATCAATCCATCGTGGTATATCCAGCCCAGCCTGAACGCCATGAAGCCCGATTCGGACTTCGGCGTGGACAAGCGCGGCTATGGCGCCGGCCTCAAGTTCGGCAAGGCGCTCAACCAGGACTGGGACCTGCAACTCGGCACCACCTACGCGCGCTCCCGTGAAAACGGCCAGCGCTACCAGCAAAACACGCTGGGGGTGGACGGCTTGTACATGTTCTCGCGTAAATCCTTCCGTCCCTTCCTGCTGATCGGTATCGGCGCCGAACGCGACAAGGCCAACCTGAACGCCTTCGGCGAACGCAGCAAGACCTCGCCCTACCTCAGCGCCGGCCTGGGCTTCCAGGCCGACATCAGCGACCAGGTCGCCTTCCAGGCCGACATCCGGGACGTGCACGGCTTCATCCGTGGCAGCGAGTTCCCGAACAGCAAGAGCAATAACTACTACGCAACAATCGGCCTGAACATCGCGTTCAACGCGCCGCCGAAAGCCGCGCCGCCGGCGCCGCCGCCAGCGCCGATGGCGGCCGAGCCTCCTCCGCCACCACCGCAGCCGGCGCCACCGCCACCGCCGCCTCCTGCGAAGTTCGAGAAGGTGACGATGTCGGCCACCGAGCTGTTCGGCTTCGACAGCGCCAAGCTGGGCCCCAGCCAGCCCAAGCTGGACGACATCGCCAACGTGCTCAACACCAATCCCGGCATCGACAACGTGGTCATCTCCGGCTACGCGGACCGGCTGGGCAGCGACAAGTACAACATCAAGCTGTCCGAGCGCCGCGCCAACGCGGTCAAGGACTACCTGGTCGGCAAGGGCGTGGCCGCCAACCGCCTGAGCGCTGTCGGCAAGGGCAAGGCCAATCCGGTCGTCACTTGCAACAACAAGAAGCGCGCGGACCTGATCAAGTGCCTGGAACCGAACCGCCGGGTCGAGGTCGAACAGATCACCGTCGAACGGCGCGTGCAATAAGCTGAAAGACCACCCCGCTGCGGCGGGTTTTTTTCTCATGAAACGCAACCTGGGCTCGGTGCTGAAATGCACCGTCACCGAATGGCTGGAACACCGCGCCAGCAGCAAGGGCGCGGCGCTGGCGTTCTACACGCTGTTCTCGATGGCGCCCATCCTGGTGCTGGTGCTGGCCATCGCCGGCTGGTTCTACGGGCCGCAGGCGGCGCGCGGCCAGTTGTTCGAGGAGCTGCGCGGCCTGGTCGGCGCGCAGGGCGCGGAAGCGGTGCAGCTGGTGCTGGCCGGCGCCCGCAACAAGGAGGAAGGCCGCCTCGCCACGTTGGCGGCCGGCGCCCTGCTGCTGTTCGGCGCGACCAGCGTGTTTGCCGAGCTCAAGGCCAGCCTGGACGATATCTGGCAGGTGCCGCCGCTGGTCCACGGCACCGTCTGGGACGTGATCCGCACCCGCCTGCTCTCCTTCGGCATGATCCTGGTGCTGGCGTTTTTGCTGATGGTGTCGCTGGTGGTCAGCGCCGCGCTGACCGTGCTGGAAAACCTGTGGGACGCCTACTGGCGCGACGCCGGCCGGGTGCTCACGGGCGTCAACTTCATGATCAGCTACCTCGTCATCGCCGCCCTGTTCGGCGTGATCTTCAAGCTGCTGCCGCGCGTGCGGCTGTCCTGGCACGACGTGACGATAGGCGCGCTGGGCACGGCCGCGCTGTTCACGCTGGGGAAATACCTGATCGGCGCCTACATCGGCAACAGCGGCGTCACCAGCAGCTTCGGCGCCGCCGGATCGATGATCGCGCTGCTGCTGTGGGTGTACTACTCGGCGCAGATCTTCTTCCTCGGCGCGGAGTTCGCGCGCCAGTACGCGCTGCAGCTGGGCAGCCTGCGCTAGATGGGCCGGCGCAGGTAGGCGCGCGGCGTGGCCACCGGCAGGTCGGCCACCGGCAGCGACGCGGCCAGCGCCTGCTGGTCCGCCTCGCGCACCTTGGCGTCCGGCGCCAGCACGCGCTCGATCACTTGCGGATTGATGCCTATGCCCTGCAGGAACTGCACGGCGCTGGCCGTGCCGATGTCGCGCTGCACTTCCAGCGCGTGGCGCACGATGAATTCCAATGAGTGCCAACCCACGGTATCTGACGTTTCCGGCCGCCGGCGGCGGTCATGCTCTGGACTCATGGCTTGCTCCTCAAGGTGTCTGCACTACTGCTTATGTTAGCCCTCTGCCGGATAGAAACAAGTCCCATCCGCAGCCTATTCGCCCAGCAACTCCGCCACCACTTCCATGCCCTCGACGCGCTCGGCCACCACCTTGACGATGACGATCAGCGGCACGCCCAGCAGCAGGCCGGACACGCCCCACAACCAGCCCCAGAACAGCAGGCTGACAAACACCGCCGCCGCGTTCATGCGGGC
The DNA here is from genome assembly GCF_009857655.1 of Duganella vulcania. Classification (NCBI taxonomy): domain Bacteria; kingdom Pseudomonadati; phylum Pseudomonadota; class Betaproteobacteria; order Burkholderiales; family Oxalobacteraceae; genus Duganella; species Duganella vulcania. The sequence continues at coordinate 12,583 of NZ_WWCX01000101.1, read as the reverse complement.
GAAGCGCCCGGTCATCCAGGTCGCCACCAGGGTGCCGACCAGGGTGGCGATCGCCAGCGAGGCGCCCATCACCAGCAAACTGGTCTGCAGCGATTCAAACTGCAGGAAGGCCGCCGCGCCGGTGGCCAGCATGATCAGCAAGGGACCGAAATACGGCATCACGTGCAGCAGCCCGGCCACGATGGCCCAGGCGCCGGCGTTCTCCAGGCCGATCCAGCGCAGCGCGATCCACATCAGCAGCGACAGCAGGCCATTGGTCACCAATAGCATCAGCATGTATTTCTGGATCGACGAGTTGATGTCCTCCAGGATGTGCACGGTGATCTTCTTCTTGCTCAGCGACGGCCCGGTCAGCTTGACCAGCTTGCGCTTGAAGGTGTCGCCCGACAGCAGCAGGAAGAACACCAGGAAGATCACCATGGTCGCCTGGCTGAGAAAGCCCATCACGCCCATCGAGCCGGCCCACAGCCAGTCCATCACCGGGAGGGTGCCGCTGTCGGGCGGCGGCGCGGCCTTGCGCGCGGCGCGCCGCTCCTGCGCGCCGGCGGTGGCCTGCTGCAGCTCGGTGGCCACCGCCTGGAGGCGCTGCAGCGTGCTGGGGCCGCCGTGCAGGCGCTCCGCCATCAGCCGCGACAGCTTATGGCTGACGGTGGGCAGTTCCTCGACGATGGCTTCGAACTCGCCCTGCACCTTGTCGATCACGACGAAGGCGCCGCCCAGGATGGCGGCGGTGATCAAGGTGGCGCCAAGCGCGCGCGGAATGCGCAGCCGCTCCAGCCAGCACACGATGGGACTGAGCATGTAGGTGATCAGGATGCCGAGCAGCAGCGGCACCAGGAAATTGCGCGACCATTGCAGCGCGTAGACAAACGCCACGGTCGCGATGACGCCAAGCGCCAGGCCGCGCGCGTTGACGTGCAGCGGAATGCGCTGCAGTTCACCATCTTCGGCCGCCGGATCGATGCGGGGAAGTCCGGGCGGCTGGTTCATGATGGCTCGCAAAAAAAAAGCCGGCGCGGCAGGACCGCGCCGGCGGGGCTGGCTTACTTGACGCGGATGTCGTTCTTCACGGCGGTCACGCCCTTGATGCTGCGTGCCACTTCGCCGGCCTTGGCGATGTCAGCAGGCTGGGCCACGAAGCCGCTCAGCTGCACCGTGCCTTTGAACGTCTCCACATTGATCTCGGTGGATTTCAGGCTGGGCTCGTTGAAGATGCCGGCCTTGACTTTGGTGGTGATGACGGAATCGTCGACATATTCGCCGGTGCCTTCCTTGGTCGAGGTCGACGCGCAGCCGGCCGTGGCCAGCAACGATACGGTGAACAGGGCAGTGGCGATTTTATGTGCGATTTTCATGGCATTCTCCTTGGTTGGTAAACAGCGGTTTGTCAGCCAGCAGGTCACGATGCCCGCTACCGATGCAGCCGTTTTACGCCCCTTCCCCGCTCACCTCTGTTCGCTAACGTACACAACGCAAACATCGCCGGACTGAGTGCGCGAGCGCACAGACCCCGGCCCGGCCGCTGACTATGCTGGAACCACACTTTTTCGGGAGTACAACATGAACCACTCGATCCTACTTGCCGCCGCGCTGATCGCCGGCAGCGCCGCGCTGGGCGGTTGCGCCAGTTCCGGCCAGCCGCAACAGACCACCTACGTCAACCCGTCGGACACCGCCGCCGCGTACGGCACCATCGATTCGATCCAGGTCGTGCAGGCCAAGTCCGGCACCAGCGGCGCCGGCGCCGTCACGGGCGGCCTGGTTGGCGCCTTGCTGGGCAACCAGGTCGGCTCGGGCAGCGGCCGCACCGCCGCCACCGTGGCCGGCGCGGTCGGCGGCGCCGTGGTCGGCAACAAGGTGGAGGAAAACCGCAACCAGCCGCGCGAGCAGTACCAGATCAGCGTGCGCATGGATAACGGCGACTACCGCATCGTCAACCAGGACAGCGTCTACGACCTGCGCGCGGGCGACCGCGTGCGCCTGGTCGACGGCCGCTTGTACCGCTATTAACCCTGACGTTTACACGAGGAGCGCGACATGGGAACCATCATTCTGATCATTCTGGTCTTGGCATTAATCGGCGCCCTGCCCACCTGGCCGCACAGCCGCAACTGGGGCTATGCGCCCAGCGGCATCACCGGCATCGTGGTGGTCATCCTGCTGATCATGCTGCTCACCGGCAGGCTGTAACGACACAGGAGGACATCATGGCTCACTTCAAGCAAGTCATCATCGCCGCGGCGCTGGCCGGCGCCGCGCTGGCGGCGCAAGCGGCCAGCAACACCACGCCGCCGCAGAACGCCCAGCTGCAGAAGTCGGAAATCGCCAGGGGCGATCCGGCCCGCTGGTACCAGGACGACACCAGCCCGGCCGCGCAACTGCGCACGCTGCGCAAGGAAATCGGCGCCGCGCTGGCCGAGGCCAACCTCGCCTGCAAGCAGGGGCCGGCCGCCGAACGGCGCAGCTGCCTGCGGGACGCCCAGGCGACCTACCGGCAGGACATGGCCAAGGCCGAACAGATCCGCGAGGAAAACCACCAGCACTAGCAGGCCCTCAGGCCGCCCGCTCCTGGCCGTGCACCGGCTGCCGCAACGGCGGCAGCTCGTGCACGACCAGCGGCGTGTCTTCCGTTACAAAGCTCAGCCAGCCCGCCGCCGTGATGGCGCGCAGCGCGTCCTGGTAGCCCTGGTCCCAGCGCCATTCGATCGAGCCCTTGGAAAAGTTGATGTCCTTGGCCGGCATGCTCCAGTCGCGCCCGGAATACGCCAGCCGCACCACATGCAGCGTGCTGTCGCCGCCCAGCCCGGCCAGCTCCTCCTTGCCCTGCTCCGACTGGGCCCGCTCCGGCAACTCCGCGTACAGCTCGCGCAGCTTCTGCTTGAGCTTGTGCGTGGCGACGTAATCCTGCAGATGGCGCTTGGAGCGCGAGGCGAAGGTCACATCCTTCTGCCGCGTCTGCACCTGGTCCAAGGTGGCCGGCTCGGGGCCGTCGGCGCTCCACAAGTCCACCATGAAGCACAGCGTGTCGACATGCTCGTTATCGTCCAGCACGGTTTCCAGCGGCGTGTTGGAATACAGACCGCCGTCCCAGTACAGGTCGCCGTCGATACGCACCGGCGGGAAGCCCGGCGGCAGCGCGCCGCTGGCGCGGATGTGGTCGGCGTGCAGCGTCAGCTCGCGGTTGTCGAAGCGGCGCAAGGTACCGCAGGTGACCTTGAGCGCGTTGACCGTCAGCCGCATGCCGCCCGGCGCGTTCAGGTAATCGAAATCGATCAGGCGCTCGAGCGTCTCGCCCAGCTCGCCGGTATCGTAGAAGCTGGCCTGCTCGGGATCGACCGGCGCCCCCGTCGGGAACAGGCTCATGAAGCGTGGCCGGAAAAAGCCCGGCACGCCGCGCAGCAGGGTGTCCCAGGTCTGCAGCATCACGTTGGAGCGCCGCTGCGCGTCCGGCACGCGGTTCATGTCGTAGCTGTCGCGGTGGGCCACGCCGTCCCAGAATTCCTTGAGCCGCGCCAGCCGCGTCTCGTGCGGATTGCCGGCCAGGATGGCGGCGTTGATCGCGCCGATCGAGGTGCCGACGATCCAGTCCGGCGCCAGGCCGTGCTCGTGCATCGCCTGGAACACCCCGGCCTGGTAAGCGCCCAGCGCGCCGCCGCCCTGCAACACCAGGACCACGCGCAAGCGCTCGGGATTGAGTTCGTGTATCGCCTTGCTCATCTGCTGACTCCAATGAAAAAACGCCGCGGCTGCGGCGTTCGGGTGTTTATTCCTGGTCGTCCTGCGGCGCCGGTTGGCGCCGCAGCAGCCAGGCCATGCCGAGGCCGGCGGCCAGCGCCACGCCCATGGCGGGCTTGACCAGGCGCTTGCGGGCGATGTAGGAGCCCACCGTCAACGCATACGGCAACAGCGCCTTGAAATTGACGCTCTTCAGGCCGCCCGGCTGCAACAGGCCGCCAAGGCGGGCCTGGGCCATGCCGATGGCCTGGTCGACGGCGCCATGCAGCAAGGCGTCCGGCTGCAGCGCGTTGCCCACCAGCGCCTTGGCGTGCACCACCTTGATACGGTACAGCTCACCCTCGCGGATCAGGCGCTGCTTGTCCGCATCGATGGTGGCGCGTTCAGCTTCTTTGCTCATCTGCTCTCCCGGTTACAACAGCATGTCGCGGTCGGACTTGAGTTCGGCCATCGTGGCCGGCATCGACAGTTTGCCGCTGCGTATCATGCCGCGCGCATACACGATCAGGCCGATCGCGATCAGCAGGAACACGCCGGTGATGATGGGCAGGATCTTCCAGCCCAGGCTGTCCCACGCCACGTAGACGATGGTCACCGTGCCGCAGGCCAGCGCGAAGCAGCCCGCCACCACCGCCAGCGCAAACACCAGCACCAGCTGCAGCAGGTGATTGCGCACCTGCGACAGTTCCAGCGCGGCCAGCTCCAGCCGGGTCAGTACCAGGCCGATGCTGTTGCGGGCGATATTACCCAGCGAAGCGATCAGGCCCGGCGGGCGGTTCATGTCATCGGACACGATGGCTTACTTGCGGCCGATGATCACGCCGATCAGCAGGCCCACGCCGGCCGCCGCGGCGATCGAGCGCCATGGGTTTTCCTTGACGTAGACGTCGGCCTGCTTGGCCATCTCCTTGCTGGCGGCGACCGCGCTTTGCTGCGCTTCGTGGGCCTTGGCCAGTGCCGTGTCGAGCGCGCGCATGCCGCGGCCGCGCAGTTCCTCGGCCTTTTCACCGGTCAGCGCGGTGGCGGCGGTGAACAAGGCTTGCGCATCCTTGACCAGAGTTTTCACGTCGTTGTTCACGGTACTGATGTTTTGTTCCAGCATGATGGAGCTCCTGTTATGGTTGTGTGAAGTGAAAACTGTACAGCAAACTGCAAAATCAGCATTATCCCAGCAAATCGCGCATATCGTCGGCGTGTTCTTCTTCCACCGCCATGATCTTGATCAATAAATGACGAGTGGTCGGATCGCTGGCGCCGATCTGCTCGATCATCTGCCGGTACGACTCGATGGCGACGCGCTCGGCGATCAGGTTGGCCCTGATCATCGCTTGCACATCGTCAGATGCATCATACTCGGCATGGCTACGTGCGAGCAATGTTGCTGGATTGAAATCAGGCTGGCCGTTCAGCTGGATGATGCGTTCGGCCAGCCAGTTGGCGTGTTCCTGCTCCTGGGTGGCGTGCTCCAGGAACTCGGCCTTGATCGGGCCGTTGTCGCGCCCGGTGACCGTGTAGTAGTGGCGCTGGTAGCGCAGCACGCACACCAGCTCGGTGGCCAGCGCGTCGTTGAGCATCTTGATGACGGCCTGGCGGTCGCCCTGGTAGCCGGCCGTGACCGGGCCGTCCTGCAGGTTGCGCGCGGCGGCGCGGATGGCTTCCTTGTCGATGCCGGTGGGGGTGGATTCAGCCATGATATGCATCCTTCAAAGTTAGTGGCGGTTGGCGATCGGCGCGCCGTTCTGCGACAGCACGATCTCGACGCGGCGGTTCAGCTGGCGGCTGCCGGCGTCGGCGTTGCTGGCGACCGGGAAGGCCTCGCCGTAGCCGCGCGTGGCGATCTTGTCGCTCTTGACGCCCAGCCCGATCAGCGCGTTGCGCACCGACTCGGCGCGGCGCTGCGACAGCTGCAGGTTGTGGTCGGCGCTGCCGGTGCTGTCGGTGAAGCCTTCGATCAGCACCGCGCTTTGCGGCTCCTGCAGCAGCACGTCGGCCATCTTCTGCACGGTGCGCATGCCCTCCGCGCTGAGCTCGGCGCGGTCGACGTTGAACAGCACGTCGTTGAGCGTGATGACGATGCCGCGGTCGGTCTGCTTGGCCTGCAGGTCGGCCAGCTCCTGCTGCAGCGCGGCGTTGCGGGCCGCCTCGCTGCGCGCGCTGTTGGCGGCGGCGTCGGCCTGGGCGCGCGCCGCATCGGCCTCGGCCTTGGCTTGGCTGGCCTGCGACTTGGCCTGGTTGGCCTCGGCGGTGCGCTGCTCCAGGCGGATCTCGTCGCGCTGGCGGCCGGCGTTGGCCACCTCGCTCTCGGCCTGTTTCTGCTTGGCCACTTCCTGCGCGGTGGCGATCTTCTGCTTGGCGATATAGGCCAGCTTGTCGATCTCGCTCAGGCTTTCCTTTTGCGCGGCGGCCGCGTTGGCGCGGTCCAGCGCATCGGACGCGGCCTTGAACTCCAGCGGCGCGTTGGCCGCCACCGACGGCGTGCCTTGCGCGGCCATGAAGTCGGCGCGGGTCTGGTCAAGCAGGCTGGTGGTGGTGGGCGTGGTGCTGCAGGCCGCCATCACGGCCAGCGCAAGCGCGGCCGGGACGAGGCGCAGGGTTTTCAGGCTCTGGGATTTCATGATGGGGCTCCTTTATTGTTGGCTGGTGGCGTTGGTGCGGTTGAGCTCTTCACGCAGCGCGCGGATGCTCTGCTGCAGCTCGTCCGCCGCCATGGTGGCCTTGGTCGAGCCGGCTTTGCTCTGCGCCAGCTGGGCGTCGGCCGACGCCTGGTTGGCCAGGTCCTGCGCGGTGCGGTAATCCTTGGCCGCCAGCGCCTGGTTGGCGCGCATCAGCTTGTCGCGCGCCGATTGCATCTCGGCCGGCGCCAGGTCGGCCGCGCCGGCGCTGGTGGCGTTGGCGACCGCCTCGCGCGAGACGGCCACGTCGGCCACGGCGGGGGTCTTCTCGCTGGCGCAGGCGGCCAGGCCCAGCAGGGCGGCAAGCGCGCACATGCTGGCGTAACGATGATGAATGGTCGTCATTATTCTTCTCCTTAAAAATTCGGATCGCAGGTTGACGTTATAGGCCCATGGCGCGGCAGCTTCAGTACGGTGCCGCACATTCCGCGCCCGGCACTGGCTAGTAAAATGGCGTCACTCCTATAAGAAAAAGGCCAACCATGCCCTCCTCCCCTTCCCGCCGCACCCGGATCGCGCTGGCCGTCGCCGGCGTGGTGGTCGCCGTGCCGGCCATCGCCGTGATCGTCCTGCTCAACTACGACTGGAACCGCGCCCGCCCCTGGCTCAACGACAAGGTCAGCGAAGCCATCGACCGCCCGTTCGCCATCCGCGGCAAGCTGTCGCTGACCTGGGAACGCCAGGGCCGCGGCGACGCCGACCGCACCTGGAGCGACTACCTGCCGCTGCCGCACCTGGTGGCGCGCGACGTCCACGTCGGCAACCCGTCCGGCTGGGCGGCGCCGGCCGAGATGGCCAGCGTCGGCCAGTTCTCGTTCTCGATCGACCTGCTGCCGCTGCTGCAGCACCGGCTGTCGATCCCGGTGCTGCGCTTCGACACCCCGGTGGTGTGGCTGCAGCGCAAGCCGGACGGCGCCAACAACTGGACCTTCAAGCCGGCCAACAAGCCGTCGCCGTGGAAGCTGGACCTGCAGCGCGTGGTGCTCGACAAGGGCACCGTGCACTACAGCGACGCGCTGACGCGGGTGGACGCGGTGGCCGACATCGACACCCTCAACGCCGACCCCAGCTACGGCGTGGCGTGGACCCTGCGCGGCAAGTGGAACAAGCAGGACGTCACCGGCGGCGGCAAGGCCGGCGCGGTGCTGTCGCTGCAGCAGCAGACCACGCCCTACCCGCTGGCGGCCAACATCAACGTCGGCGGCAACAGCATCGCCGTGACCGGCACGCTGACCCGGCCGTCCGCGCTGACCGCGCTCGACCTGCGCCTCAAGCTGTCCGGCCCCAGCATGGCGCGGCTGTACGCGCTGACCGGCGTGCTGCTGCCGGAAACCCCGGCCTACACCACCGAGGGCCACCTGACCGGCCACCTGGGCGAGCGCGAGAACCGCTGGATCTACGACCAGTTCACCGGCCGCGTCGGCCATTCCGACATCGCCGGCAAGCTCGAATACCGCTACGGCCAGTCGCTGCCGCGGCCGCTGCTGACGGGCGCGGTGCAGTCGAAGCTGCTGCAGTTCTCCGACCTGGGCCCGCTGATCGGCGCCGACTCCAACGCCAGCAAGCAGGCGCGCGGCGTGGCGCCGGTGCAGCCGGGCGACCGCGTGCTGCCGGTGGAACGGTTCAAGACCGAGCGCTGGACCGCGCTGGACGCCGACGTCAGCTTCAAGGCGCTGCGCATCACGCGCGACAAGGACCTGCCGATCGCCAACCTCGACACGGTGATCAACATGAAGGACGGCGTGCTGTCGCTCAAGCCGCTGGACTTCGACATCGCCGGCGGCCGCTTCACGTCCAAGGTCAGGCTGGACGGCAGCGGCAAGGTCAACCGCGACGCCATCGGCGCCGAGCTGAGCGCCGCCGCGCGCCACCTCAAGCTGCGCCAGCTGTTCCCGCGCATCGAGGAGATGCAGGCCACGGTGGGCGAGGTCAACGCCGACATCTCGCTGTCGGCCACCGGCAACTCGGTGGCCGGCCTGCTGGGCACCTCGAACGGCGAACTGAAGGGCGTGATCAACGAGGGCAGCGTCAGCAAGCTGCTGCTGGAGGAAATGGGCCTGAACATCGGCAACGTGGTGCTGACCAAGCTGGTCGGCGACAAGCAGGTCAAGCTCAACTGCATGGTGACGGACTTCGGCGTCAACCAGGGCCTGATGCGCTCGCGCCTGTTCGTGGTCGACACCTCGGACGCCAAGATCGACGTGGCCGGCACCGTCAACCTCGACAACGAGAAGATGGACCTGACGCTGCGCCCCGACGCCAAGGGCGTGCGGGTGATCTCGCTGCGGGCGCCGATCTACGTGCGCGGCACCTTCAAGGAGCCGGCCGTCAGCGTCGACAAGGGCGTGCTGGCGCTGCGCGCGGGCGGCGCGCTGGCCCTGGCCGCGGTGGCGCCGGTGGCCGCCATCTTGCCGCTGATCAACGCCGGCCCGGGCGAGACCACCGGCTGCGCCGCGCTGCTGGCGCAACAGGGCGGCAAGCCGGTGGCGCCGCCGCCGGGCAAGTCGCCAGCCCCCCGGCGCTAGGGCGATTCTATGTGTGCTGCCGAACGGAGCGCGCCATGATTCTTGCGTACGCTTGCGGTATTGGTGCAAGCCACTGCCGCGCCTCAATCATCAAGGAGAAAATCATGAATACCAAACGCATCGTATCGAGCGCCGCCATGGTGGCGGCCACGCTGGGCCTGAGCGCTTGCGCAGGCATGTCCAACCAGGACCGCAACACCGCGGTGGGCGCCGGCGTCGGCGCCGTGGCCGGCTCGGTGCTGACCGGCGGCAGCGCGGTCGGCACCGTGGGCGGTGCCGCGGTTGGCGGCGTGATCGGCAACCAGGTCAGCAAGCCACCGCGTTAAGCCTCACAGAAACACCTTGGCCATGCCCATGGCCCCCTTGTCCTTGACCAGCTCATAGCAGCGGCAGGACGCCGCCTCCAGCCCGGCGGAATCGAGGATCTCGATATTGCCGCGGCTGTAGGTGATCAATTTCTGCTGTTGCAGCGCACTGGCCGCCTTGGTCACCCCCACCCGCCGCACCCCCAGCGCATGCGCCAGGAACTCGTGGGTCAGGTGGAATTTCTCCGATTGCAGACGGTCGCGCGTGATCAGCAGCGTGCGCGCCAGGCGCGCCTCCAGCACGTGGAAGCGGCTGCACACGGCGATCTGGATCGCCTGCGCCAGCAGGATGTCGGTATAGCGGTACAGCAGCCGCTGCAGCGCCTCGTTGCGCTTGAACTCGGCGCGGAAGTCGGCCACCGCGATGCGGCTGGCGCGGCCGGCGCGCTGCACCACCGCGCGCACCAGCGCCAGCTCGTGGCCCAGCGCCACCGACGCGCCGATCATGCCCTCCTGCCCCACCGATCCCACCTCCAGCGTCATGCGGCCCTCGGCCACCGCCAGCAGCGAAATCAGGCTGTCGACCGGGAAGTACACGTGGCGGATCGCCTGGCCCGGCTCGTACAGCACCTGGCCCACGTCCACCCGCACCGTGTCGCACAGCGCCAGCAGCTTGCCCTGGTCGTCGTCGGCCAGGCTGGACAACAAGCGGTTCGACGCCGGCCGGGCCGGCGCCCGGTCGTCGTCGGAAAGATAGGAAGGATGGGTATGCATGGGGCCAGCGTAATGGCTGCGATTTCCCGTGTATGTACGGTGACGCACGGAAGCTGGACTCGGCTTCAGCGAAAATCCGGGCTGCAATGCACCACTCTACACATCAATAACAGGAAACAATTATGGACACCCCAACCAACAAGCCCAAGCTCCACCCACTCATGGTCATCGCAGCCGTCGCGGTGGTGCTGTTCTGCGGCGTCGGCAGCGCCGCCATCATGGGCTGGCTGCCAACCTCCAGCGCCACCGTGCCTGGCGCCGCGCCGATGCCGGGCCAGCTGTCGTCGGTGCCGCCGCAAGAGCAGCAAGCCGGGCAACCACCAGCGGGCTACGCCAGCAACGCGGCGCCGGCGCCGTACCCGACGCAGCAGCAGGAGCAAGCACGCCAGCAGGAACAAGCCGCGCCGCAGGAGCGCGTGGCGCAACAGGGCCCGGCCGTCTGCAACAGCTGCGGCGTGGTGGAATCGGTGCGCGCGATCGAGCACCGCGGCCAGGGTAGCGGCGTGGGCGCGGCCGGCGGCGCCATCCTGGGCGGCCTGCTGGGCAACCAGATCGGCAGCGGCCACGGCCGTCAACTGGCCACGGTGGCCGGCGCGGTCGGCGGCGCGGTGGCCGGCAACCAGGTCGAAGGCAATATGAAGACCACGCACAGCTGGCAGATCGTGGTGCGCATGGACAATGGCAAGAAGCGCGTGCTGCACCAGTCGGCCCAACCGCAATGGCGCTCCGGCGACCCGGTGAAAATCGTCAACGGCCAGCTGCGTTCCCTCTAAGGTCCCTTCCACCCCCACCGCGAAAGGACCATCATGGCGGAGCTAGACCCTTCACCCCTGTCCCTTGCCACCCATGGTTCCTCGCACTTCGTCCGGTTCTACAAGGATGACAGCCTGCTGCTCGACGAGGTCGCCCCGTTCGTCCACCAGGCCCTTGCCGCCGGCGGCGCCAGCATCGTCATCGCCACCGCCGAGCACCTGGTGGCGCTGCGGCGGCGCCTGGCCCGCCTGCAAGCCGAGGCGGGCGGCAGCGATCCCGGCGCCCGCCTGGTGACGCGCGACGCCGGCCAGACGCTGTCCTCCTTCATGCTGGACGACTGGCCCGACGCCACGCTGTTCGACGCCACGGTCGGCCAGCTGGTGCGCGCGCTCGCGGCGGACTTGGCAACCATCCACGCGTTCGGCGAAATGGTCGCCCTGCTGTGCGAGCGCGGCAACTACAGCGCCGCCGTCCGGCTGGAAGAGCTGTGGAACGAGCTGGCCCGGCGCAGCCGCTTCACGCTGTTCTGCGCCTATCCGTGGAGCCAGTTTCCCAACGCCGCCATGGCGGACACCTTCCGCCACGTCTGCGCGCTGCATGACCACGCGGCCCATTGCGCGGCCGAAGCGCCGCCGTCCCGCAATCCGGAGCAACGCCTGCTGGAACTGGAGCAGCAGGCGCTGTCGCTCAGCGCCGAGATCGCGCGCCGCCGCGCCGCCGAAAGCGCGCTGGCACAGCGCGAACGCGAACTGGCCGACTTCGTCGAAAACGCCGCCGAGAGCATCCACCAGGTCGGCGCCGACGGCACCATCCTCTGGGCCAACCAGGCGGAGCTGCGCCTGCTCGGCTATCGCTGGGAGGAATACGTCGGCCACCACATCGCCGACTTCCACGCCGACGCCCCGGTCATCGCGGACATCCTGGCCCGGCTCAAGGCCGGCGACACCGTGCGCGACATGCCGGCCCGGCTGCGCTGCAAGGATGGCGGCATCAAGCACGTCCTGATCAGCTCGAACGGCCATTTCGCGGACGGCGCGCTGCGCTACACCCGCTGCTTCACGCGCGACGCCACGGAGCGCCATCAGCGCGACGAGGCGCAGGCCCAGCGCGAGGCGTTGATGGCCGAGCTGGCCGCCAGCAGCCGCGCCAAGGACGAGTTCCTCGCCATGCTGGGCCACGAGCTGCGCAATCCGCTGTCGCCGATCCTGACCGCGCTGGAAGTGATCCGCCGCCAGGGCGGCCACAGCGTCGCGCATGACATCATCGGCCGCCAGCTCACGCACCTGATCCGCCTGGTGGACGACCTGCTCGACGTCTCGCGCGTCAACACCGGCAGCATCGTGCTCAAGACCGAAGCGCTGGACCTGGCGCAGATCATCGACAAGGCGGTGGAAATGGTCGCGCCCCTGCTGGACAATCGCCAGCACCGCTTCAGCGTCGACGTGCAGGGGCCGCTGCCGGTGCGCGGCGACCACGTGCGGCTGGTGCAGATCATCGCCAACCTGCTGACCAACGCGGCGCGCTACACCCCGCCCGGCGGCGACATCCGCCTGGCCGCCAGCGGCGACCGCGAGCACCTGTATGTCAGCGTGGTGGACAACGGCATCGGCATCGCCGCCGACGCCCTGCCCCATGTGTTCGACCTGTTCTACCAGGACCGCCGCACCAACACCGACCGCTCCGCCGGCGGGCTGGGGGTCGGCCTGGCGCTGGTGAACAACCTGGTGGGCCTGCACGGCGGCGGCATCGAGGCGCACAGCGCCGGCCCCGGCCAGGGCAGCGAGTTCCGCGTGCGCCTGCCGCGCCTGGCGCAGGCGGC
>NZ_WWCX01000100.1:0-23099 GCF_009857655.1 Duganella vulcania | reverse complement strand
GCTGGCCACCGCCTCGATCGCCGCGCTGAGCACCGGCGGCATCGCCGCCCTGGGCACCAACCAGGTGGTCGCGTTGACCTCGGGCCAGATCGCCAGCATGAGCACCGCGCAAGTGGCCGCGCTGAGCTCCAACAGCATCGGCGCGATTGAAACCGCCGACCTGTCGGGCCTGTCGACCGGCGACATCGCCGCGCTGCGCACCAGCCAGCTGGCCGGCCTCTCGACCGACCAGGTTGCCGCGCTGTCGACCAACCAGTTCGCCGCGCTGAGCTCGGCTCAAGTGGGCGCCCTGAGCACCAACCAGATCGTCGCCCTGACCACCGGCCAGGCCAGCGCGCTGACCGCCGCCCAGGCCGCCGGCCTGAGCACCAACGGCATCGCCGCGCTGGAAACCAACGACTTCGCCGCCTTGTCGACCAACGCGATCGCCGCGCTGAGCGCCAACCAGGTCAAGGCCCTGACCACCAACCAGGTTGTCGCGCTGACCACCAACGAAGCCGCCGCGCTGGGCACCGCGCAAGTGGCCGCGCTGTCGACCAACGACATCGCCGCGCTGGAAACGGCCGACCTGTCGGCCATCAAGGTGGCCGCCATCGCCATCCTGAGCACCGCGCAAGTGAGCGCGCTGACCACCGGCCAGGTCGCCTCGCTGGCCACCGCCTCGATCGCCGCGCTGGGCACGGCCGCCATCTCGGTGCTGAGCACCAACCAGGTTGTCGCGCTGAGCTCGAGCCAGATCAACAGCCTGGGCACCGCGCAAGTGGCCGCTCTGTCGAGCAACGCCATCGGCGCGATCCAGACCGCCGACCTGGCCGGCCTGTCGACCGGTGACATCGCCGCGCTGCGCAGCAACCAGCTGGCCGGCCTGACCACCGACCAGGTGGGCGCGCTGTCGACCAACCAGATCGTCGCGCTGACCACCGCCGCCGTGTCCGGCCTGACCACCAACCAGATCGTTGCCCTGACCACCGGCCAGGCCAGCGTGCTGAGCGCCGCGCAAGTGGCCGGCCTGACCACCAACGGTGTGGCCGCGCTGGAAACCTCGGACTTCGCCGCGCTGTCGACCAACGCGATCGCCGCGCTGAGCGTCAACCAGGTCAAGGCCCTGACCACCAACCAGGTCGTGGCGCTGACCACCAACGAAGCCGCCGCGCTGAGCACCGCGCAAGTGGCCGCGCTGAGCACCAACGACATCGCCGCGCTGGAAACGGCCGACCTGTCGGCGTTCAAGGTGGCGTCCATCGCCGCGCTGAGCACCGCCCAGGTATCGGCCCTGACCACCGGCCAGGTGACCTCGATGGCCACCGCCTCGATCGCCGCGCTGAGCACCGGCGGCATCGCCGCCCTGAGCACCAACCAGGTGGTCGCCCTGACCTCGGCCCAGGTGGCCGCGCTGGGCACCGCGCAGGTGGTGTCGCTGAGCTCCACCAGCATCGGCGCGATCGAGACCGCCGACCTGGCCGGCCTGTCCACCGCCGACATGGCCGCGCTGCGCACCAGCCAGCTGGCCGGCCTGACCACCGCCCAGGTCAGCGTGTTGACGACCGCGCAGATCGCCGCGCTGTCGACCGCGGCCTTCGCCAGCGGCCTGTCCACCAGCCAGATCGGCGCGCTGACCACCAGCCAGGCCGCCTCGCTGAGCGCACAGCAAGTGACCGCGCTGTCGACCCGCAACGTCGCCGCGTTGGCGACCGCCAGCGTGGCCGCCTTCTCGACCACCGAGATCGCCGCGCTGACCGCCGCCCAGCTGGGTGTGCTGAGCTCCGACCAGGGTGTGGCGCTGACCTCGAACCAGCTGGTGGCGCTGACCACCGCGCAAGTGGTGGGCCTGTCGACCAACGCCCTGGCCGCGCTCGACACGTCCGACTTCGCGGCACTGAGCACCACCGCGATCGCCGCGCTGACCACCCGTCAGATCGTCAGCCTGCGCACCGCCGAATTCGCCGCGATGAGCACCAACCAGGTGCACGCGCTGACCTCGGTGCAGATCCACGCGATGACCACCGACCAGCAGCACGCGCTGAGCACCGACCAGACCCGTGCGTTGTCCTTCCTGACCCCGATCGCGCTGGACCTGAACGGCGACGGCGTGCAGACCACCGCACTGGGCCAGGGCGTGCAGTTCGACCTGCTGGCCAACGGCCATAAAGTCAACACCGGCTGGACCGCCGGCGGCGACGGCCTGCTGGCGCTGGACCGCAACCACGACGGCGTCATCAACGACGGCGGCGAGCTGTTCGGTTCGGGCACCACGCTGGCCAACGGCCAGAAGGCCGCCAACGGCTACCAGGCCATGGCCGAGCTCGACACCAACGGCGACGGCGTGGTTGACGCCAAGGATGCCGCCTTCGCCGACCTGCGCGTCTGGGTCGACGGCAACGCCGACGGCGTCAGCCAGGCCGACGAGCTCAAGTCGCTGCAAGCGCTGGGCATCACCAAGCTGAACCTGGACGTCAAGCAGGACGGCACCGTCAACAACGGCAACATCCTGGGTCTGAGCTCGACCTTCGAGACCGCCGACGGCGCCACCCACGCCGCGGCCGACGTGTGGTTCGCCACCACGCCGACCAGCAGCGTCAGCGGCAACGTCAGCGGCCTGGCCCAGGCGCTGGCCAGCTTCGCCGGCAACGCCGCGGCGGCGCCGGCCACCGCCAAGCTGGACCTGCCAGGCGCGGTCGGCAGCAACGTCGCGCAGATGGCCGACGCCATCAAGCAGTTCAGCGACAAGCCGCTGGGCGCCGAGACCCAGGCCGCCACCGACAGCGAGCTGCGCCTGAAAGCGCTGCAAGCACAGGGCGGACACGGCTTCCTGGCCTCGCCGGCCAAGTAAGACACACCGCGGTACGGCAAAACGGCAGGGCTTAGGCCCTGCCGTTTTGCCCTCTGCCCCTGATTTTCGTAGTGAAATGCAAGTGTTGTGAAGCGCATATGCGTTGCGCGTAGTAAACAAAAAATTTTAATGCCATCAGTAAATTTGTCGCTTTGTACGTTCAGGACGGCTGCCGCCGCAGGGCTTGTCGTCACCGATAAACCCAGACTATGTGATGGTGCCAAGCAATAAAAATGTTAACGGTAGGAAAAATCCTAGGGCTGGTATCCTAAAGTTGGTTGGGATATTGACGTTAAGAACTAAAGTCCGGCGCTTTTCTCGCGTTTAACTCAAGCAATTCCGTAGCAAAATCGCAAGTAATACCAAATTTGATGTTGGAGCCGGGGGAATGGTCCCTATGGGCTCCAACCTTCGTCCGTCTAGAACTGTGCAGCGCCCCAAGGAGAATGGAAATGAGCCTCGTAACAAGCATGAGTACCGACCAGATCGCAGCTCTGTCGACCCAAACAATTGCTGCGCTCGCGACTTCTGATATTGTTGCGCTCAATTCGGCTCAGACCCGCGCGCTCACCACGGACCAGACCGCCGCGCTGACCACCATCCAGATCGCCGCCCTGACCACCAAGCAATTGACGGTGGGCCTGACCACCGACCAGGTGGTCGCGCTGACCGCTACCCAGGTCGGCGTGCTGAACTCCGCCCAGTTCAACGCGCTGGCCACCGAATCGATCGTCGCGCTGGAAACGGCGGACTTCGCCGCGCTGCGCACCGCCACCATCGCCGGCATCAGCACCAGCCAGATGGCCGCGGTCACGACCGACCAGATCGTCGCGCTGACCACCGCCCAGGCCGCCGCACTGACCAGCACCCAGGTGATGGGCCTGAGCACCGGCGCCGTCACCGCGCTCGGTTCGGCCGACCTGGTCGCCATCAAGACCTCCGCCATCGCCGCGCTGACCACCGCCCAGTTCACCTCGCTGAGCACCGACCAGATCACCAGCCTGACCACCGGCCAGGTGGCCGCGCTGAGCACGGCCGACCTGGCGTCCGGCCTGACCACCAACCAGGTTGTCGCGATGAGCGCCAACCAGCTGTCGCAGTTGAGCAGCAACCAGTTCAACGCGCTGGGCACCAACGCCGTGGCCGCCATCGAGACCGGCGACCTGGTCGCGCTCAAGACCAGCATCATCGCCACGCTCAAGACCGCCCAGCTGGCGGCGCTGACCACCGACCAGCTGTCCAACCTGACCACCAGCCAGATCGCCGCCATCACCACCGCCAGCCTGCAGGCGCTGACCACCGACCAGATCGTGTCGCTGAGCTCGCAGCAAGTGAGCGCGCTGAGCTCGGCCCAGGTGGCCGCGCTGTCGACCAACGACATCGCCGCCATTGAAACCGCCGACATCGGCGCGCTCAAGACCTCGGCCATCGCCGCGCTGTCGGTCAACCAGGCCAAGGCGCTGACCACCGACCAGATCGTCGCACTGGCGTCGGGCCAGATCGGCGCGCTCACCAGCGCCCAGGTCGCCGCGATGAGCAGCGGCCAGATCGCCGCCATTGAAACGGCCGACATCGGCGCACTGAAAACGTCGGCCATTGGCGCCATGACCACGCAGCAGACCGCCGCGCTGACCACCGACCAGATCGGCGCGCTGAGCACCGCCCAGATCGCCTCGCTGACCACCGCCAACCTGGCGTCGGGCCTGACCACCGACCAGGTCGTCGCGCTGAACTCCAACCAGCTGGGCGCGTTGAGCACCGCCCAGTTCGGCGCGCTGACGACCGGCGACGTGGCCGCCATCGGCACGGCCGACATCGTCGGCCTGAAGACCTCGATCATCGCTTCGCTGAAGACCGCACAGCTGGCCTCGCTGACCACCGACCAGTTGTCCAGCCTGACCACCAACCAGATCAGCGCCATCACCACCGCCAACATGCAGGCGCTGACCACCGACCAGATCGTCGCGCTGACCTCGCTGCAAGTCAGCACGCTGAGCTCGGCCCAGGTGGCCGCGCTGTCGACCAACGACATCGCCGCCATTGAAACGGCCGACATCGGCGCGCTCAAGACCTCGGCCATCGCCGGCCTGTCGACCAACCAGGCCAAGGCGCTGACCACCGACCAGGTCGTCGCGCTGGGCTCGGGCCAGGTTGCCGCGTTCACCAGCGCCCAGGTCGCCGCGATGAGCAGCGGCCAGATCGCCGCCATCGAAACCGCCGACATCGGCGCGCTGAAGACCTCGGCCATCGGCGCCATGACCACGCAGCAGACCGCCGCGCTGACCACCGACCAGATCGTGGCCCTGAGCACCGCCCAGGTCTCCGCGCTGACCACCGCCAACCTGGCGTCGGGCCTGACCACCGACCAGATCGTGGCGATGAGCTCGAACCAGCTGGGCGCCCTGAGCACCAGCCAGTTCAGCGCCTTGTCGACCGGCGACATCGCGGCCATCGAGACCGCCGACATTGTCGGCCTGAAGACCTCGATCATCGCCTCGCTGAAGACCGCGCAGCTGGCCTCGCTGACCACCGACCAGTTGTCCAGCCTGACCACCAACCAGATCAGCGCCATCACCACCGCCAACATGCAGGCGCTGACCACCGACCAGATCGTCGCGCTGGGTTCGCTGCAAGTGGGCGCGCTGAGCTCGGCCCAGGTGGCCGCGCTGTCGACCAACGACATCGCCGCCATTGAAACCGGCGACATCGGTTCGCTCAAGACCTCGGCCATCGCCGGCCTGTCGACCAACCAGGCCAAGGCCCTGACCACCGACCAGGTGGTCGCGCTGGGCTCGGGCCAGGTCGGTGCGCTCACCAGCGCCCAGGTCGCCGCGATGAGCAGCGGCCAGATCGCCGCCATCGAAACCGCCGACATTGGCGCGCTGAAAACGTCGGCCATCGGCGCCATGACCACGCAGCAGACCGCCGCGCTGACCACCGACCAGATCGTCGCGCTGAGCACCGCCCAGGTCGCCGCGCTGACCACC
The DNA here is from genome assembly GCF_009857655.1 of Duganella vulcania. Classification (NCBI taxonomy): domain Bacteria; kingdom Pseudomonadati; phylum Pseudomonadota; class Betaproteobacteria; order Burkholderiales; family Oxalobacteraceae; genus Duganella; species Duganella vulcania. The sequence goes on along the minus strand of NZ_WWCX01000100.1, from coordinate 17,282 downwards.
GCCAACCTGGCTTCGGGCCTGACCACCGACCAGATCGTCGCGATGAGCTCGAACCAGCTGGGCGCCCTGAGCACCGCGCAGTTCAACGCGCTGTCGACCGGCGACATCGCCGCCATCGAGACCGCCGACATCGTCGGCCTGAAGACCTCGATCATCGCTTCGCTGAAGACCGCGCAGCTGGCCTCGCTGACCACCGACCAGTTGTCCAGCCTGACCACCAACCAGGTCGCCGCCATCACCACCGCCAACATGCAGGCGCTGACCACCGACCAGATCGTCGCGCTGAGCTCGCTGCAAGTGGGCGCGCTGAGCTCGGCCCAGGTGGCCGCGCTGTCGACCAACGACATCGCCGCCATTGAAACCGGCGACATCGGCGCACTGAAAACCTCGGCCATCGCCGGCCTGTCGACCAACCAGGCCAAGGCCCTGACCACCGACCAGGTGGTTGCGCTGGGCGCCGGCCAGGTCGGCGCGCTCACCAGCGCCCAGGTCGCCGCGATGAGCAGCGGCCAGATCGCCGCCATCGAAACGGCCGACATCGGCTCGTTGAAAACCTCGGCCATCGGCGCCATGACCACGCAGCAGACCGCCGCGCTGACCACCGACCAGATCGTCGCGCTGAGCACCGCCCAGGTCTCCGCGCTGACCACCGCCAACCTGGCGTCGGGCTTGACCACCGACCAGATCGTGGCGATGAGCTCGAACCAGCTGGGCGCGCTCAGCACCGCGCAGTTCAACGCGCTGTCGACCGGTGACGTGGCCGCCATCGAGACCGCCGACATTGTCGGCCTGAAGACCTCGATCATCGCCTCGCTCAGGACCGCGCAGCTGGCCTCGCTGACCACCGACCAGTTGTCCAGCCTGACCACCGGCCAGATCGCCGCCATCACCACCGCCAACATGCAGGCGCTGACCACCGACCAGATCGTCGCGCTGGGCTCGCTGCAAGTGGGCGCGCTCAGCTCGGCCCAGGTGGCCGCGCTGTCGACCAACGACATCGCCGCCATTGAAACCGGCGACATTGGCGCGCTCAAGACCTCGGCCATCGCCGGCCTGTCGACCAACCAGGTCAAGGCCCTGACCACCGACCAGGTGGTCGCGCTGGGCGCCGGCCAGGTTGGCGCGCTCACCAGCGCCCAGGTCGCCGCGATGAGCAGCGGCCAGATCGCCGCCATCGAAACGGCCGACATCGGCTCGCTGAAAACGTCGGCCATCGGCGCCATGACCACGCAGCAGACCGCCGCGCTGACCACCGACCAGATCGTCGCGCTGGCCACCGCCCAGGTCTCCGCGCTGACCACCGCCAACCTGGCTTCCGGCCTGACCACCGACCAGATCGTGGCGATGAGCTCGAACCAGCTGGGCGCCCTGAGCACCAACCAGTTCAGCGCCTTGTCGACCGGCGACATCGCGGCCATCGAGACCGCCGACATTGTCGGCCTGAAGACCTCGATCATCGCTTCGCTCAAGACCGCGCAGCTGGCCTCGCTGACCACCGACCAGCTGTCCAGCCTGACCACCGGCCAGATTGCCGCCATCACCACCGCCAACATGCAGGCGCTGACCACCGACCAGATCGTCGCGCTGGGCTCGCTGCAGATCGGCGCGCTGAGCTCGGCCCAGGTGGCCGCGCTGTCGACCAACGACATCGCCGCCATTGAAACCGGCGACATCGGTTCGCTCAAGACCTCCTCCATCGCCGGCCTGTCGACCAGCCAGGCCAAGGCCCTGACCACCGACCAGGTGGTCGCGCTGGGCTCGGGCCAGATCGGCGCGCTCACCAGCGCCCAGATCGCCGCGATGAGCAGCGGCCAGATCGCCGCCATCGAGACCGCCGACCTTGGCGCGTTGAAAACGTCGGCCATCGGCGCCATGACCACGCAGCAGACCGCCGCGCTGACCACCGACCAGATCGTCGCGCTGAGCACCGCCCAGGTCTCCGCGCTGACCACCGCCAACCTGGCGTCGGGCCTGACCACCGACCAGATCGTCGCGATGAGCTCGAACCAGCTGGGCGCCCTGAGCTCCAACCAGTTCAGCGCCTTGTCGACCGGCGACATCGCGGCCATCGAGACCGCCGACATTGTCGGCCTGAAGACTTCGATCATCGCTTCGCTCAAGACCGCGCAGCTGGCCTCGCTGACCACCGACCAGTTGTCCAGCCTGACCACCGGCCAGATCGCCGCGATCACCACCGCCAACATCCAGGCGCTGACCACCGACCAGGTGGTGGCACTGGGCTCGCTGCAGATCGGCGCGCTGAGCTCGGCACAAGTGGCCGCGATGAGCACGCTGGACATCGCCGCGATCGAGACCGGCGACATCGGCGCGCTCAAGACCTCGGCCATTGCCGGCCTGTCGACCAACCAGGCCAAGGCGCTGACCACCGACCAGGTCGTCGCGCTGGGCTCGGGCCAGATCGGCGCGCTCACCAGCGCCCAGATCGCCGCGATGAGCAGCGGCCAGATCGCCGCGATTGAAACGGCCGACCTCGGCGCGTTGAAAACCTCGGCCATCGGCGCCATGACCACGCAGCAGACCGCCGCGCTGACCACCGACCAGATCGTCGCGCTGAGCACCGCCCAGGTCGGCGCGCTGACCACCGCCAACCTGGCGTCCGGCCTGACCACCGACCAGATCGTGGCGATGAGCTCGGCCCAGTTCGGCGCCCTGAGCTCCAACCAGTTCGGCGCGCTGTCGACCGGCGACATCGCGGCCATCGAGACCGCCGACATCGTCGGCCTGAAGACCTCGATCATCGCTTCGCTGAAGACCGCGCAGCTGGCCTCGCTGACCACCGACCAGTTGTCCAGCCTGACCACCGGCCAGGTCGCCGCGATCACCACCGCCAACATCCAGGCGCTGACCACCGACCAGGTGGTGGCACTGGGCTCGCTGCAGATCGGCGCGCTGAACTCGGCCCAGGTGGCCGCGATGTCGACCAACGATATCGCCGCCATTGAAACCGGCGACATCGGTGCGCTCAAGACCTCGGCCATCGCCGGCCTGTCGACCAGCCAAGCCAAGGCGCTGACCACCGACCAGGTGGTGGCACTGGGCTCGGGCCAGATCGGCGCGCTCACCAGCGCCCAGATCGCCGCGATGAGCAGCGGCCAGATCGCCGCCATCGAGACGGCCGACCTCGGCGCGCTGAAGACCTCGGCCATCGGCGCCATGACCACGCAGCAGACCGCCGCGCTGACCACCGACCAGATCTTCACGCTGAGCACCGCCCAGGTCGCCGCGCTGACCACCGCCAACCTGGCCTCCGGCCTGACCACCGACCAGGTCGTGGCGATGAGCTCGGCCCAGCTGGGCGCCCTGAGCTCCAACCAGTTCAGCGCGCTGTCGACCGGCGACGTGGCGGCCATCGAGACGGCCGACATCATCGGCCTGAAGACTTCGATCATCGCTTCGCTCAAGACCGCGCAGCTGGCCTCGCTGACCACCGACCAGTTGTCCAGCCTGACCACCAACCAAGTCGCCGCGATCACCACCGCCAACATGCAGGCGCTGACCACCGACCAGGTGGTGGCACTGAGCTCGCTGCAGATCGGCGCGCTGAGCTCGGCCCAGGTGGCCGCGCTGTCGACCAACGACATCGCCGCGATCGAGACCGCCGACATTGGCGCACTGAAGACCTCGGTCATCGGCGCCCTGTCGACCAACCAGGCGTCCGCGCTGACCACCGACCAGGTGGTGGCGTTGACCGCCGGCCAGATCGGCGCGCTGACCAGCCTGCAGGTGAGCACGATGGGCACCGCCGCCATCGCCGCCATCGAGACGGCTGACATCGGTTCGCTGAAAACCGCCGCGATCGCCGCGCTGCGCACCGCCGAAGTGGCCGTGCTGACGACCGACCAGATCGGCGCGCTGGGCACCGCCCAGATCGCCGCGATGAGCACCGCCAACCTGGCCTCCGGCCTGACCACCGACCAGGTGGTGGCGATGACCTCGCTGCAACTGGGTGCCCTGAGCACGGCGCAAGTGAACGCGCTGACCACCGGCGCCATCGCCGCGATTGAAACGGCCGACCTCGGCGCGCTGAAGACCTCGATCATCGCCACGCTGCGTTCGGCCCAAGTGGCCTCGCTGACCACCGACCAGGTGGCGGCGCTGACCACCGCCCAGGTCATGGCCCTGAGCACCGCCAACCTGTCGTCGGCGCTGAGCACCGACCAGGTGGTGGCGCTGACCACGTCCCAGGTCGCGGTGTTGAGCACGGCGCAAGTGAGCGCGCTGACCACCAACGACATCGCCGCGCTGGGCACGGAAGACGTCTCCGTGCTGAAGACCTCGGTGTTTGCTGCCCTGCAGACCGCCCAGGTGGCCGCGCTGACGACCGACCAGATCGTCGCGCTGTCGAGCCAGCAGGTCGCGGTGCTGAGCTCCAACCAGGTCAAGGCGCTGTCGACCAACCAGATCGTGGCCATCGAGACCGCCGACCTGGCGGGCCTGAAAACCAACGCCATCGCGGCCCTGAGCACCACCCAGATCCGCGCGCTGACGACCGACCAGATCCACTCGTTGAACAGCCAGCAAGTCTGCGCGATCACCAGCGCCCAGGTACCGGGCCTGACGACCGACCAGATCGCGGCGCTGCCTTCGCCACTGGGTACGCCGATCGTGCTGGACCTGAACAACGACGGCATCACCACCCTGGGCCTGTCGGCTGGCGTGAACTTCGACCTGAACGCCAACGGCACCAAGGTCAACACCGGCTGGGTGGGCGGCGGCGACGGCCTGCTGGCCCTGGACCGCAACCATGACGGCGTCATCAACGACGGCGGCGAGCTGTTCGGTTCGGGCACCACGCTGGCCAACGGTCAGAAAGCGACCAACGGCTACACCGCCCTGAACGAGCTCGACACCAACGGCGACGGCGTGGTCGATGCCAAGGACAGCGCGTTTGGCGACCTGCGTGTGTGGGTCGATGGCAACGCGGATGGCGTCAGCCAGGCCGACGAGCTCAAATCGCTGGCATCGCTGGGCATCACCAAGCTGAACCTGGACGCCAAGCAGAACGCCTCGCTCAACAACGGCAACATCGTCGGCATCACCTCGACCTACGAGACCGCCGACGGCGCCAGCCACGCGGCAGCGGACGTCTGGTTCCAGACCGGCGCGGCCACGACCAGCCTGACCACCTCGGTGAGCGGCCTGGCCTCGGCGATGTCGAGCTTTGACGCGGCGGCGGCAGCGACCACCACCACGGCCAAGCTGGAAGTGCCGAACAGCGTCAACACGGCGGTGGCGGCGATGGCCGACGCGATCAGCAGCTACGACAACAAGCTGACCGCGACGACCAACTCGGCAGCGACCGACGAAGCGCTGCGCCTGAAGGCTCTGCAGAGCGGCAACCACCAGGGCTTCCTGGCTGCCAAGTAAGCAAGCAGCTTTCATAGCGTAAGCAAGAACGGCAAGGCCTGCGGGCCTTGCCGTTTTTTTTATGCGCGGAACAACAAGGTAAATTGCGCTGTGTTTGCGCCACACAAAAACCTCCCGGAAACACTCTGCTGGGTTAGAATCCGAAGGCTGGCACGATAGTGCGCTAATGCAAGCTTTTCCCAGCTCTTACCCATTCATCAGGCCTATGCACGATAAATTTCCCCACACCGCGATCCAGTGTCTGACAGCGATCGCGCAGCATCACGGTCTGCAAATCAATCCTGAACGCCTGATCGACGACTATGCGCTGCGCGCGGAAGAGCCAGGCACCGGCGCGCTGCTGCGGATCGCCTCCGACATCGGCCTCAAGGCCAAGGCCGACAAGCTGACCTGGTCGCGCCTGATGGCGCAGGGCGGCGTGTTCCCGCTGATGGCGCGCCTGGTCGACGGCAACATGGTGATCGCGGTCGGCGTCAAGCCCGGAGAAAACGGCGCCGAGGACCAGGTGGCCGTGCTCAACCCCGTCAATCCCAACGCCGCCGTGGTGATGGTCGGCCGCGCCGACTTCGAGCAGCGCTGGCATGGCGACGTGCTGTTCGTCAAACGCCAGCACAAGTTGAGCGACCCCAACCAGCCGTTCGGCCTGCGCTGGTTCATCCCCGAAATCCTCAAGCAGAAGTCGGCCTTCCGCGACATCTTCATCGCCGCCATCGCCATGCAGCTGCTGGCGCTGGCCTCGCCGATCTTCTTCCAGCTGGTGATCGACAAGGTGCTCACGCACCAGAGCGTGACCACGCTGCAGGTGCTGGCGGTGGGCATCATCGCCGCGCTGGTGTTTGACGCCACCTTCGGCTTCCTGCGCCAGACGCTGACCCTGGCCGCCTCCAACAAGATCGACATGCGCCTGACGCGCCGCGTGTTCAGCCACCTGTTGTCGCTGCCGATCGACTTTTTTGAAACCACCAGCGCCGGCGTGGTCACGCGCCACATGCAGCAGCTGGAAAAGATCCGCAGCTTCCTGACCGGCCGCCTGTTCTTCACCGCGCTGGACCTGATCGCGCTGCTGGTGTTCGTGCCGATTTTGTTCAGCTACTCGTTCAAGCTGGCCATGATCGTGCTGCTGTTCGCCGGCATGATCGCCGGCGTGGTGATGGCCATGGTGCCGACCTTCCAGCGCCGCCTCAACGCGCTGTACTCGGCCGAGGGCCAGCGCCAGGGCATGCTGGTGGAAACCATCCACGGCATGCGCACCGTCAAGGCGCTGGCGATCGAGCCGTCGCAGCGCCGCATCTGGGACCAGCGCTCGGCCGAGGCCATCACCATGCACTTCCGCGTCGGCCAGATCTCGATCGCCGGCAACGCCGTCACCGACTTCCTCGGCAAGCTGCTGCCGGTCACGCTGATCGTGGTGGGCGCGGCCGACGTGTTCGACAGCACCCTGTCGGTCGGCGCGCTGATCGCCTTCCAGATGCTGTCGGGCCGCGTCACGCAACCGTTGATTTCCATCGTCGGCCTGGTCAACGAATACCAGGAAACCGCGCTGTCGGTGCGCATGCTGGGCGAGGTGATGAACCGCGCGCCCGAGGGCCGCGCCGGCGCCAACGGCCTGCGCCCCGTGCTGCAGGGCGAGATCCGCTTCGACGACGTCACCTTCCGCTATCCGGGCGCGCAGGCGATGGCGCTGGACAAGGCCCGCTTCACCATCGAGCCGGGCACGGTGGTCGGCATCGTCGGCCGCTCCGGCTCCGGCAAGACCACCTTGACCAAGCTGATCCAGGGCCTGTACCCGGTGCAGGAAGGCATCGTCCGTTTTGACGGCATTGACGCCCGCGAGATCGAGCTGTCGCACCTGCGCCGCCAGATCGGCGTGGTGTTGCAGGAGAACTTCCTGTTCCGCGGCACCGTGCGCGAGAACCTGTCCGTCACCAAGCCGGACGCCACCTTCGAGGAACTGGTCGAGGCGGCCGCCGCGGCCGGCGCCGACGAGTTCATCGAGCGCCTGCCGATGGGCTACGACACCGTGCTGGAAGAGAACGCCTCCAACCTGTCCGGCGGCCAGAAGCAGCGGCTGTCGATCGCCCGCACGCTGGTGGCCAAGCCGCGCATCCTGATCCTGGACGAGGCCGCTTCGGCGCTGGATCCGGAATCGGAGGCCATCTTCATCAGCAACCTGTCGCGCATCGCGGTGGGCCGCACGGTGGTGATGATCTCGCACCGCCTGTCGACCCTGGTCAACGCCGACAAGATCATGGTCATGCAACAGGGCCGGCTGATGGATGCCGGCCGCCACGAAGAACTGCTCACCCGTAGCGACACTTACCAGCACTTATGGAACCAGCAAACAAGTCACCTCTAAGCCTCAAGCGCCGCCGCAAGGACGAAACCGAAATCGCGTTTCTGCCGGACGCCGACGCCATCGAGCGCGGCCCGCTGCCCAAGTTCGTGCGCCTCACGCTGCACGTGATGCTGGCCGCCTTCGTGTTCTTCATCGTCTGGGCCAGCGTGTCGCCGGTGGAGAAGATCGTGGTGGCGCACGGCCGCCTGGTCAATCCGCTGCCCAACATCGTGGTGCAGCCGCTCGACACCTCCATCATCCAGAGCATCGACGTGCGGGTCGGCCAGGTGGTGAAAAAAGGCCAGGTGCTGGCGCGGCTGGACCCGACCTTCACCGCCGCCGACGAGCAGCAGCTGCGCGTGCGGCTCGACAGCCTGAACACCCAGGCCGCCGGCCTGCGCGCCGAGCTGGCGGGCCAGCCGGGCGCCGTCACCGGCAGCGGCTCGAGCGCCGACAGCCTGCTGCAGGCGCAGCTGTCGACCGAGCGCAAGGCCAACTTCGAGGCGCAGAAGACCAAGATGGACCAGAACATCGCGCGCCTGAAGGCCGGCCTGGAAACCAACAAGCACGACCAGCAGATCCTGGCCCAGCGCGTCAAGTCGCTGCGCGAGGTGGAAGCGATGCAGGAACAGCTGATGGCCGAGCAGTTCGGCGCCAAGATGCACCTGCTGGAGGCGCGCGACCGCCGCCTTGAAGTCGAGCGCGACATGGACCTGCAGCGCAACAAGGCGATCGAGATGGCCAGCGAGCTGGCCTCGGCCCAGGCCGAGCGCGCCGCGTTCGACAAGAGCTGGCGCCAGAAGGCCATGGAAGACCTGCTCAGCGCCACGCGCGACCGCGACGGCATCAACGAGCAGCTGGCCAAGGCCGACAAGCGCCACCAGGCGATCACGATGGTGGCGCCGGCCGACGGCGTGGTGCTGGAGATCGGCAAGCTGTCGGTGGGCTCCATCGTGCGCGAGGCCGAGCCGCTGTTCACGCTGGTGCCGCTGGGCGCACAGCTGGAGGCCGAGGTGCAGATCGACTCGCTTGACATCGGCTACATCAAGCAGGGCGCGCCGGTCCACATCAAGGTCGACGCCTTCTCGTTCCAGCAGCACGGCATGTTGGAGGGCAAGGTGCGCACCATCAGCCAGGACGCCTTCAAGCGCGAGACCACCGACAAGAACGGCGGCGGCCTGGACGCCTACTACCTGAGCCGCATTCCCTACACCGGCAAGCTCAAGAAGCTGCCCGAGGGCGCCCAGCTGCTGCCGGGCATGACGGTGTCGGCCGAGGTGGTGGTGGGACACCGCACGGTGATGTCCTACCTGCTGTACCCGCTGACGCGGGCGATGGACGAGTCGATACGCGAACCCTAACCAGAAGCGGAGGCTGCCCGTGTTCTCCATCATCATCCCGACCCACGACCGGCCGCTGCTGCTGACGCGCACGCTGGAATCGCTGATCGCCCAGACCTGCCAGGACTTCAAGGTGGTGGTCGTGTCCGACACGGCCGGCTACCTGCCGCCGTACAACCAGCTGAACCAGCTGGCCGGCCGCTTCGACTACGTGCTGCGCTGCAGCGGCAAGCCGGGGCCGGCCGCCAGCCGCAACCTCGGGCTGGCGATCGCCGACAGCGAATACATCCTGTTCCTCGACGACGACGACACCTACCGGCCCGACCACCTGGCCAGGCTGAAGGCGCGCTTGCTGCAGGACAAGCCGGAGCTGCTGTTCCACGACTTCCAGATCCAGAACGAGGACCGCACCGTGTTCCCGCCGGCCCTGCTGCCGGGCGGCCAGAAGGTGTCGATCGCCGACGTCACGCGCGACAGCGTCTATGTGCGCAACCGCATTCCCAACAGCTGCGTGGCCTACCGCCGCGACGTGCTGGCCGGCGTGCGCAACGAGACCGACCTGATCATCTACGAGGACTGGGATTTCCTGCTGGCCGCGCTGCACGGGCGGCGGCTGGTGCACCACCCGCTGGACGGCGTGGTGATCCACAAGAGCGCCGCCACGGCGCCGGAGAATATGCGGCGGGGGAATTCGCGCGACGACCAGATCGTCGACGTGATGCTGCAGCTGTACCGCAAGCATCCGGCGCCCAACATGGCCACGCGGCTGGCGCGCCAGGCGCTGATGGGCAGCGCCGGCGTGGTGCTGGAGCTGGCTTACTTCTAAGCCGGCTTACTTTTGGCTAGCTGGCATGGAACAGGGCCAGGCCGTGCGGCAGGTCCATCTTGGGCCGCCAGCCCGGCACGCTGTTGTAGTGGTGCCACGGCACCATCACCTCGCGCGCGCGGTAGGGGCGGCCGCCCCAGACGATGTGCAGCGGCTTGCCGCTGACCTGCGCGTACAGCGCGGCGATGTCGCGCAGCGGCAGCGGATGGCCGCTTGAGACGCCGTATTCCTCCACCGCGTTGAGCTGCACGCCGTCGGCCAGCTGCTGGTAGGCCAGCAGGTAGGCGTCGATGACGTCGTCGATATACACCAGGTCCACCAGTTGCTCGCCGGGCGACATCTCCAGCGTGCCCCCTTCCAGCGCCAGGCGCTTGAGCAGGTTCAGCACCTTGGGCCGGGTGTCGCCGGCGCCGTAGGTGTCGAACAGCTTGAGCGTGACCACGCGCAGGCCGTGCGCCTCGACGTAGTAGCGCAGCAGCGCGCCGAAGGCCTGCTTGGTGGCCGCGTACAGGCAGACCGGGTTGTAGCCGGCGCCGCTGTAGTGCTCCCACGAGGTGCCGGTATTGACCAGGCGCTGCACGCCGCAGGCCGTCATCGCTTCCACCAGCTGGGTGGAAAACAGCAGGTTGGAGGTGATCAGGCGTTCGATGTCTTCCGGCTTGTGGGTGGCCAGGAACAGCGAGGCCAGGTGGAATACGGCTTCCGGCGCGGCGGCGCGCATGATCTCGATCAGCTGGTTGATGCTGCCGTCGTGGCGGTGCAGGCGCAGCCGTTCGCCGGGCGGCGGCAGGCTGGCGGTGGCCGAGCCCTCGCGCAGCAGCAGGTGGACTTCCCAGCCGTCGGCCAGCAGGCGGCGCGTCAGCGCGGCGCCGATAAAGCCGGAAGCGCCGGTGACCAGTGCGCGGCGTGCGGCCGCGCTCATGCCCGCGCTCCGGTGGCGCCGTCGTACACGAACGGCGAGTCGAACTCCGCCAGCGTGGCGAACTGGCGGTCGCGCGGCGACATGATCGGGTCCTGCACCGGCCACGGGATGCCGGCCGAGTTCCACAGCAGGCCGCTGTCGTTGTTGGGCGCGTAGGTGGTGGTGACCTTGTACACCATCAGCGACGGCTCGCCGAGCGAGCAGAAGCCGTGCGCCAGCCCGGCCGGCAGGTACAGCATGTGGCCGTTCTCCGCGCTCAGCTCCAGCGTGATGTGCTGGCCGTAGGCGGGCGAGCCGCGCCGCAGGTCCACCGCCGCGTCCAGCACCGCGCCCTGCACGCAGTACACCAGCTTGGCGTGTTCGTGCGGCGGGGTCTGGAAGTGCAGGCCGCGGATGACGCCGCGGCGCGAGGCCGAGTAATACTCCTCGGCGAAATCGGTGGCCAGGCCGTGCTGGCGGAAGATCTCTTCGTGGAACACCTTGACGAAGCTGCCGCGCTCGTCGCGGCGGACATCGGGGATGATCTGGAAGCAGCCGGGGATGGCGGTGGGGATAATGTTCATGGGGTTCAGGTGTTGGGGTAGGCGGCGTCCAGCCGCACCAGCGCGCGCGAGATCACCTTGTCGGCGCCCCACTCGGCGATGCGTTTGGACAGCAGGAAGGCCTGCAGGCGCTCGCAGCAGAAGGCCATGCTGCGGTCGGCGTAGCCGGGCCGTTGCGCGTAGTGGTGGCGGTAGTAGCGCGACATCACCAGCTCCAGGTCGTGCACGATCTCGACAAACCACTGCACCGGGATGTACGCCACGGTGGGGGCGGTGATGAAGGACGGGTTGCTGAGGAAGTTGGCCGCCTCCAGGTTGGTGATCACGCCGCAATCGATGGCGTCGCCGAAGAACATCAGCATGTCGCGCGCTACGCCGTTGGCCTCGTATTGCTGCAGCACGGTGCCGGCGAAGGTGACCGAGATCGGCACGATCGGCGTCTTGCCGTCGCCGTAGAAATGCTCGGGCTTGACCTTGGCCAGCATGTCCGGGTGGGCGTGGTAGTTGAAGCCGGTCAGCACGCCGATCGGCTCGGTCAGCGCGAAGCGGCGATAGTGGCAAAAGCCGACGAAGCCGGTGGCCTTCTCGGCGATCAGGCGGCGGCGGATTTCAAACAGCGCCAGGTATTCGCCCAGGTAGCGGTTGGCCAGCGCCTTTTCCGGCGTCAGCAGCTCGCTCATGGCCAGGCCGCGCTCCGGCACGTAGTCGCCGGAACCGACCATGGTCATGAAGTCCGGCATCTGCCAGGCGAACGGCGCGTGGGCGATGCAATAGTAGTGCAGGGTGTCGTTCATGGTGCTCATGCCGGCATGGCCTTGATCAGGTAGTGGGACGGCTGCACCGCCTCCAGCAGCAGTTCGGGCGCGACGCCGGTCCGCAGGGCTTGCAGGCGCAGCGCGGTCTCCACGTCGGCCGGCACCGGACCCGGATTGAGCAGGATGCCGTTGACGACGCGAAAGCCGTTGTCCTCGAACAGCGCCACCATGGCGCCGATCTCCAGCTGGTGGCGCGCCGGCTGCTGCGGCGCCTGCCAGTGGGCGCCGTTGGCGATGCGCGCCACCACGCAGGCGTCGTACTGGATCACCTGGCGCAGCTGCGCCAGCACCCGCGCCGGCTGCGCGAACTGTTCAAGCGTGGTGTCGAAGATCCAGCCGTCGGCCCAGGTGAGCTGCTGGTAAAAGGCCGGGCCGGCGGTGTCGAGGTCGGCCTGGTAGATGCGTTCGGCATAGGCGCGCGCGCGCTGGGCGCCGGCCGCGTCGGCGTCGACCACCAGCAGGGACGAGGCGGGATAGAGGGCGTGATAATGGCGCGCCAGCGCGCCGTCGCCGGCGCCGGCCTGCACCAGCAGGCGGGCGTTGGGCGGCAGCAGGTTGGCCAGCGGCGCGACGTGGGCCGTTGCGGCCTCCGCTAGACTCATGGCAGCCTCAGAAGTTCACGCCGAAGAAGGTTTCCAGCCGGTCGACCGCGTAGTCCAGCATCTCGCGGGTCAGGCCGGGGAACACGCCGATCCAGAAGGTGTCGTTCATCACGCGGTCGGTGTTGGTCAGCTCGCCCGAGACGCGGTAGTTGCGGCCAATCATGTACGGCTGGCGCGTCAGGTTGCCGGCGAACAGCAGGCGGGTGCCGATCTTGTGCTGGTCCAGGTAGGTCAGCAGGTCGACCCGCGAGACGTTGGCCTCCGGTTTGAGCGTCATCGGGAAGCCGAACCACGACGGGTCGGAATGCTCGGTGGCCTGCGGCAGGATCAGGAAGTCGGCGCACGATTGCAGGCGCTCGGTCAGGTAGGCGAAGTTGTCCTTGCGGGCCTGGATGAAGCCGGGTGCGCGGTCGATCTGCGCCAGGCCGCAGGCGGCCTGCATGTCGGTGATCTTGAGGTTGTAGCCCAGGTGGCTGTAGGTGTACTTGTGGTCGTAGCCGGCCGGCAGCGTGCCCAGGCACTGGCAGAAGCGCTTGCCGCAGGTGTTGTCCTTGCCCGGCGCGCAGTAGCAGTCGCGGCCCCAGTCGCGGAACGATTCGGCGATCATCTTCAGCTCGGCATTGTTGGTGAACACCGCGCCGCCTTCGCCCATCGTGATGTGGTGCGCCGGGTAGAACGACATGGTGCCGATGTCGCCGAAGGTGCCGACCATCTTGCCGTGGTAGGTCGAGCCGAGCGCGTCGCAGCAGTCCTCGATCAGCCACAGGTTGTGCTTCTTGCAGATCGCCGTGATGACGTCCAGGTTGTACGGGTTGCCCAGCGTGTGGGCCAGCATGATGGCCTTGGTCTTGGGCGAGATCGCCGCCTCCAGCTTGGTGACGTCGATGTTGTAGGTGCCCAGCTCCACGTCCACGAACACCGGCACCGCGCCGAACTGGATGATGGGGTTGACGGTGGTCGGGAAGCCGGCCGCCACGCCGATCACCTCGTCGCCCTGCTGGATCGCGCGCGCGCCCAGCTTGGGCGAGGTCAGCGTGTTGAACGCGACCAGGTTGGCCGACGAGCCGGAGTTCACGGTGATCAGGAAGTCCACGCCGATCAGCTTGGCCAGCTTGGCCTCGAACTGGTCGTTGAAGCGGCCGGTGGTCAGCCAGGCGTCCAGCGAGGCTTCGACCATCAGTTCCATTTCCGGCGCGCCCACCACCTTGCCGGCCGGCGGGATCACCGTCACGCCGGGTTCGAAGGCCTTGGGCACGCTGGCCAGCGCGCCGTATTCGCCCACCAGCTTGATGATCTGTTCGCGGAGTTGTTCTTTGCTTTGTGCTTCACTCATGATTGCTGCCTTAGATATGTGCGGTGTTTTGATAGGTGTCGATCTGCGCCAGCGTCAGCGCGCGCATGTCCTCGCCCCGGGCGTGCGCCTGGTGCCAGGCCACGATCATGTCGATGGTGTGGCCCAGGTGCCAGCGCGGCTGCCAGCGCAGGCGCGCGCGGGCCTTGGAGCAGTCCAGCTTGAGGTAGTGCGCCTCGTGCGGCTGCGGCGCGCTGTCCAGTTCCCAGGCGGCGCCCTGGCCCCAGCTCTCGCACAGGCGCGAGATGATCCATTCGACCGGACGGGCGTCGATGTCGTGCGGGCCGAAGTTGAAGCCCTCGGCAAACGCCGCGCCTTGCTGGTACAGGTGTTCGGCCAAGGTCAGGTAGCCCGACAGCGGCTCCAGCACGTGCTGCCACGGGCGGATCGCGTGCGGGCTGCGGATGCGCACCGGCTTGCCGGCGGCGATGGCGCGCACCATGTCCGGGATCAGGCGGTCCTCGGCCCAGTCGCCGCCGCCGATCACGTTGCCGGCGCGGCCCGAGGCCAGCGCCACGCCGTGCTCGGCGTATTGTTCAGGATTGAAGAAGGACGAGCGGTAGCCGGCCGTCACCAGCTCGGCGCAGGCCTTGCTGTTGCTGTACGGGTCGTAGCCGCCGAAGGCCTCGTTCTCGCGGTAGCCCCAGGCCCACTCCTTGTTCTCGTAGCACTTGTCGCTGGTGACGTTGACCACCGCCTTGACGCCGGGCGTGTTGCGCACCGCTTCAAAGAAGTTCACCAGGCCCATGACGTTGGTGGCGTAGGTCTCCACCGGATGGGCGTAGGAATGGCGCACCAGCGCCTGCGCCGCCATGTGGATGACGATTTCAGGACGCGCCTTCAGCATCGCCTCGCGCAGGGCCGCGCCGTCGCGGATGTCGCCGATGATGGAGGTCATGCCGTGGGCCACCTGGGCCGTCTCGAACAGGCTGGGCTGGCTTGGCGCTTCGAGCGCGAAGCCGGTGACGTGCGCGCCCAGTTGCTGCAGCCACAGGCTTAGCCAGCTGCCCTTGAAACCGGTGTGCCCGGTCAGGAATACACGCTTGCCGCGCCAGAAACCGGGCGTCATGGCCATCGCTTCCACGGCGCCTTGCCGCTTTCCCACAGGTCTTCCAGCAGGATCTTGTCGCGCAGCGTGTCCATCGGCTGCCAGAAGCCGTGGTGGCGGTAGGCGTCCATCTGGCCGTCCTTGGCCAGGTTTTCCATCGGCTCTTTTTCCCAGATGGTCATGTCGTCGCTGACGTAGTCGATCACCTTGGGCGAGAGCACGAAATAGCCGCCATTGATCCAGGCGCCGTCGCCCTGCGGTTTTTCCATGAAGCTGACGATGCGCTGGCCGTCGATGTCGACCGCGCCGAAGCGGCCGGGCGGCTGCACCGCCGTCATGGTGGCCAGCTTGCCGTGCTGCTTGTGGAAGGCGATCGAGGCGGTGATGTCGATGTCGGCCACGCCGTCGCCGTAGGTAAAGCAGAACGCTTCCTCGTTTTCAAGGTGCTTGCGCACGCGCTTGAGGCGGCCGCCGGTCAGCGTGTCGGCGCCGGTGTCGATCAGCGTGACCCGCCACGGTTCGGCGTGGCGCTCGTGCACTTCCATGCTGTTCTGTTGCAGGTCGAAGGTGACGTCCGACGTGTGCAGGAAGTAGTTGGCGAAGAATTCCTTGATCACGTAGCCGCGGTAGCCGCAGCAGATCACGAAGTCGTTGATGCCGTGGCTGGAATAGCTCTTCAGGATGTGCCACAGGATAGGCTTGCCGCCGATTTCCACCATCGGTTTCGGCTTGACCGTGGTCTCTTCGCTGAGCCGTGTGCCCAGTCCACCAGCCAGTATGACTGCTTTCATGCTATCCCCGGATTGTTATGAGTTGACGCAGACCATATTGTCTATTGCGCCCGGGCTATTTTAAACGAAAAGCAGGGGCTGTTTGGTGCCACAGACCGGGCGATGGCGATTTACCACAGTTATTGCGCGGCCGGCTGTCGATAGCCATTTCCATGGGCTGCGCCGGTTCTTCAATGATAAAAACAATGGGAAATATAAAGTACAAAATTACAACAAAATATTCGTGGCGGAGGGGTAAGATTAACTTTCGACGTGCAATTTTTATACTGAATCATTCACCCAAAAGGAACGATAAAATGAAAGCTAAGAATTTCCTTCGGTCAGTTGTTTTGATCAGTGCTGCGTTGGCCGCCTCGGCACAGGCCAGCACGTACAGCTTCAGTTTCCCGACATCGAGCTCGACGGTTGTTTCGTCGACCGGTTCCCTGTCGCCGACTGAAATCGGCTATTTCTGGTCGGTGAGCCGTGGCGACTCCGTCTCGCAAAGTTATGTGGGCAGCGGCGTGTTCGGCACCACCAGCCTGGAGCTGGACCTGAACGTCACCCAGAACGTCCTGAACAGCGGCGCCAGCGTACAGTGGGATGTGCTGGTCAACGGCCAGGATGTGGGCGACTGGAACGTCAACCAGGGCAGCGGCACCGGGATGAACCACCTGAGCCTGACCTTCGGCGCGGTCGCCGGCGAATTCAATTCGCTGGCGCTGGTGGTGAAAAACAATGTGCCTGGCGGCCAGGGCTCGATCGCGCTCGGCCTCGACACCAGGGGCTCGGTCGCCGCCGTGCCGGAGCCGGAGACGTATGGCATGTTGCTGGGCGGTCTGGCCGTCCTTGGCCTGGCGGCCCGCCGCAAGCGCGCCTAGCGCCTCAGGCGCTCAGCAGCAGCTGGTAGCCGACGCGCATCGTGCGTTGTAGCGCGTCGATCCGATGGGCGGCGTCGGCCGCCAGCTGGACGTAGTGGGTGGTGACGAGGGTGTTCAATTCGGCCAGGCGGGCCGACAGCATTTGCCGGAAGCGTTCCGGCGGTTCGAAGCGATGGCCGTGCGTGCGCGCCTGGAACAGCAGCTCCAGCGCCTCGATGCCGGCCTCCAGTTGGATCAGCGGCGTGGGCGGCGTGGCCGGCGCGGCGCGGTAGCTCGACAGCGGTCGCGGCAGGTAGACATAGTCGCCGCCGGCCAGCGCGCTCAGCGCGGTGGCGACGTCGGCGCGGTCGAGGTAGGGACGTTCATGATAATGGCCGAACGCCGGCCCGATGCCGGCGCGCTTGTACAGCAGCGCGCCCGGCGCGCACACGGCGGCCGCCGCGCCGCTGTCGCCGTTCAGCA